>NZ_JBHYJH010000078.1:0-43841 GCF_042740445.1 Streptomyces sp. NPDC059003
GGTTACCTTGGGCGGGGGGGGCGGGGGGCGTCGGGCGGGGGGGGGGGGGCGGCGACCCCCTGGGGGGGGGGGGGGGTGGGGGGCCGGGGGGGGGGCCCGCCCCCCCCGCGGCCGTGCCGTTCGCCGCTACGGCCGCGCCGGGCCCACCCCCACCGCCTCCGTCAGCTCCAGGTCGTAGGTGAGCGGCCCGTCGCCCAGCATGATGTGCCGCGCCCGTGACGCGTAGCCGGGCGCGGTCGCCGCGAGCAGGTACACCCCGGGCGCCGGGGCCGCGAGGATGTACGAGCCGTCGGCCAGGGACGACACGCGGTCGAGCTGGCGGCCGGACGTGGACATGAGCGTGAGGGTCACGCTGTGGATGGGCTCGCCGTCCGGCGTGACGATGAAGCCGTGCACGACGACGGACGTGTCGCCCACCGCGTCGCGGGGGCCCGGCACGTCGGCGACCTGTTCGAGGGCGGGCTCGTACGGCGGTTCGTACCAGGGCTCGTGCGGTTCGCGGGGAGCCTTCTTCGGGGCGTGCGCGCCCGGGGCTTCGTACGGGTTGAGCGGCTCGTACTTGTCGAGGGGCTCGTACGTGTCCGACGGCTCGTAGGTGTCGAGGGGCTCGTACTTGTCCAGAGGCTCGTACTCGTACTTGTCCAATGGCCCGTCCTTGTCCGACGACTCGTGGGTGTCCAGCGGCTCGTGCGTGTGCAGCGGCCCGCGCGTGGGAGGCGAGCCGTGCGCGGCCCGCGGCCTGTCCGCGTACGCCGTTCCCGGCCCGCTCGGGGCCGTCGGCCCGTTGAGGGCCGCCGCCACCAGCGCCTCCAGCTCCTCCGGCTCCGGCGGCGGTGCCTGGACCGGCTCGACGGTGAGGTGCGGCAGGCGGCGGTCGAGGCCGCGCGGCAGCCACCAGTTGGCGCGGCCGAGCAGCTGCATCGCGGCGGGGACCAGGGCGGTGCGCAGGATGAACGCGTCCAGGGCCACCGCCGCCGCGAGGCCGATGCCCGCCGTCGCGCCCTCCATGTCGCCGCTGAGGACGAACGCGGAGAACACGCAGATCATGATGAGGGCCGCGCAGTTGATGACGCGGCTGGTCTCGGCGAGCCCGACCCGCACGGCGCGCGCGTTGTCGCGGGTGTGCACCCACTCCTCGTGCATGCGGCTGACCAGGAACACCTGGTAGTCCATCGACAGGCCGAAGAGCAGGGAGAGCATGATGACCGGCAGGAAGGCCGTGATGGGCCCCTCCTTGCCGATGCCGAGGGCCTCCGCGCCCCAGCCCCACTGGAAGACCGCCACCAGGACGCCGAAGGACGCGGCCGCCGCGATCAGGTTCATCACGGCGGCGGTGAGCGGCACCACCACCGAGCGGAACGCGACGAGGAGCAGCAGGAAGCCGAGGCCGACGATCGCGCCCACGAAGTACGGCAGCCGGTCCGCCGTGACCGCCGCGAAGTCCTTGAACACCGCGGTCACGCCGCCGACATGCGCGTCCGCGCCCGCCCGCGGGAGCACGTCGCCGCGCAGCCGGTCGATGAGCCCGTCCGTCTCCCGCGACTGCGGTGACGTCGTCGGGACGACCTCGATGACCGAGGTGGCCCGCGCCCCCGGGGCGGCGGGCGCCGGCACCGCGGAGACCCGCGCCACGCCCTCCGTGTCCCTGATCCGCTCCACGAGCCGCGCGGTCTCCTCGGGCCCGGCCCGCTCGACGACGACCTGGAGGGGGCCGTTGAAGCCGGGCCCGAAGCCCTCGGCGAGGAGGTCGTAGGCCTGCCGGGTGGTGGTCGACTCCTGGTGGTTGCCCTGGTCGGTGGCGCCCAGGCGCAGGGAGAGGAGCGGCACGGCCAGGGCCGCCATCACGGCGAAGGACAGGACGGCGACGGTGCGCGGGCGGCGTTCCACGTACCCGGACCAGCGGGCCGCGAGGCCGTCGGCCTCCTCCGGGTCCGGGCCCGCGGCGGCGAGGCGACGGCGCTGGCGGCGGCTGAGCACCCGGGTGCCGAGCAGGCCGAGGAGCGCGGGGAGCAGCGTGATGGCGGCGAGGACGCTCAGGACGACCGTCAGGGACGCGGCGATCACCACGCCGTCGAGGAAGCGCATGTTCATCACGAACATCCCGGCGAGCGCGATGCACACCGTGCCGCCCGCGAAAAGGACCGCGCGGCCCGAGGTGTTGAGGGCCTGCGCGGCCGCGTCCCGGGGATCGAGTCCGCGCAGGATGCCGCGGCGGTGGCGGGTCACGATGAACAGGGCGTAGTCGATGCCGACGCCGAGCCCGATCAGGGTGCCGAGCAGCGGGGCGATCTCCGGCACGTCGGTGACGTGGCTGAGCAGCATCGTGGCGAGCATGCCGGTGCCGACGGCGAACAGGGCGGTGACGATCGGCAGGAGCATCGCGAACAGCGAGCCGAAGGCGAGGAAGAGCACGACCGCGGCGGCCGCGACGCCGACGAGTTCGGCGGTGCCCGCGGGCGGCTCCTGCGTACGGGCGATGGCCTGGCCGCCCAGCTCGACCTGGAGTCCTGGCCCTTCGGCGTCCTTCGCGATGTCGACGACGTCCTGGACGAGGCTCTTGGGGATCTCGTTGGCCTGACGGCCGAAGGTGACCTGCGCGTACGCGATCCGCCCGTCCTCGCTGACCTGCGCGGCGGCGGCCGGGCCCGGCGCGTAGGGGCCCGCCACCTCGCCGACGCCGTTCAGGGCGGCGATGCGGTCGAGCGCGGGCCCGATCCGTTCACGTACGGAGGCGTCGCGCACCGACGTGCCCGCGCGCGTCCGCCACACGACCGTGTCGGTGTCGCCGCTGCGCTCCGGGAACGCCTTCGCCATCAGGTCGTACGCGCGCTTGGAGTCGGTGTCGGGCAGGGAGAAGACGTTCGTGTAGTCGGTGCCCGCGGACGTGCCCGCCGCGCCGAGGCCGAACAGCGCCCCGACCCACAGCACCAGGACCACGAGCCGGTGCCGGTAGCACCAGCGTGCCAATGCCGTCACGATGTACGCCCCTTCGTCTCCGTCGTCCGCTCCGCCGAGGTCCCGCGTCCCGTTCCGCTCCACGGCCCCGCACTCGCGGGGCCCGCGCACCAGCATCGGCCGCACGGTGTGCGAACGGCGCGTTACAGCCCTGATTCACAAGGAACTCCAAAGCAGGGACCCGCACTTCGTCCAACGAGCGCACAGATACTGGGGACATGACTAGCGCCGAAGGTCACCGGGGAACACCTGTCGCAGAGCACCGGGGCACAGCTGCCGCGGAGCACCGGGGAGCACCCGCCGCGGAGCAGCGGCAGCCGCGGGAGCCGTCCGGCACGCGGCGCGCCACCGTGCTCGTCGTCGAGGACGAGCCGAGCATCGCCGACGTCCTCGCCATCGCCCTGCGCTACCACCGCTTCGACGTGATGACCGCGGGCACCGTCCGCGAGGCCCTCGCCTGCGCCGAGCGCACCCGGCCCGACTGCGCGCTCCTCGACGTGATGCTGCCGGACGGCGACGGGCGGGCGCTCGGGCAGGAACTGCGGGCGTGCAGGCCCGACTTGGCGCTGGTCTTCCTCACCGCGCGGGACGCGCCCGCCGAGGTCGTCGGCGCGCTCGGCTTCGGCGACGACTACATCACCAAGCCGTTCAACATCGACGAGGTCGTGGCCCGCATCGGCGCGGTCCTGCGCCGCACCCGGCCGGGCGACGTGCTGCCGCAGCGGCCGCCCCTGCGCTACGGCGACCTGGAGCTGGACGAGACCACCTACGTCGTCCACCGCGCGGGCGGCTCGGTGCAGCTCACGCCCACCGAGTACGCGCTGCTCCGCTTCCTCGTCCGCAACGGCGGCCGGGTCGTGCCGAAGGAGCAGCTCCTGCGGCACGTGTGGAACATCGAGCACACGGCGGAGTCCACCGTCGTCGAGACCTACATCAGCTATCTGCGGCGCAAGCTCGACCAGGTGGGGCCGCCGCTCATCACGACGCGCCGCGGCGTCGGGTACGGGCTCGCCTGACATGCCGCCCCGCACCCCCCGCCGGTTCCCCGGCCGCCGCGGGGCGCCGCGCCCCGCCGTGCGCGGCCCGCGCGGCCCGCGCGGACGCCTCGGCATGAACTCGCTGCGCGCCAAGCTCACGCTGGTGAACGTGGCCCTGCTCGCCCTCGGCATCGTCGCCGCGACCGCCGTGAGCGTCATGGGCATGAGGCACTATCTGCTCGGCAACGTCGACAGCGCGCTCACGGCCTCGCGCTCGGCGATCAACAGCACGCCGATGTCGATCGAGGAGATCAAGTCGTTCACCGGCGTCGGTGCCCTCGACGAGCTGTCGCAGGAGGCCAAGGAGGAGAGCGGCCTGCCGCCGTCGGAGTCGGTGCTCGTCGCGGTCGACCCCAGGGGCAGGCCCGTCACCATCGGCTTCCTCGGCGCGTCGCCGCTCCAGCGCGACCTCGTCCGCGCCATCGGCGACGCCGAGGACTTCGCGCGGTCCGGCACGCCGCAGGACGTGACCCTGGACGGCGACTCGTACCGCGCGATCGGGGCGCGGCTCTCCGACGGCTCGGTGCTCGCCATCGCGACCGCCACGGAGAGCCTGCACGCGGGCGTCAACCAGGCCCTCAAGCTCGATCTGGCCCTGGGGGCGGTGCTGCTGGCGCTGCTCGCCGTCCTCACGATGATCTCCGCGCACCAGCGCCTGCGGCCCCTGGAGGACATGGTCGAGACGGCGTCCGCGATCGCCGACGGCGACCTGAAGCGGCGCGTGCCGTCCAGCAGCGCCGCCGTCATGGAGACCGAGCAGCTGCGCCTCGCCCTCAACTCGATGCTGCAGCAGGTCGAGGCGGCCTTCGCGACGCGCGAGCGCAGCGAGGCCCAGCTGCGGCAGTTCGTCGCCGACGCCTCGCACGAGCTGCGCACCCCGCTGTCCGCGATCCGCGGCTACCTCCAGCTGTACGACAGGAGGATGCTGCCCACCAAGGAGGACCGGGCCCGCGCCTGGAGCCGCGTCAACGCCGAGACCGACCGCATGAACCACCTGGTGGAGGAGCTGCTCACGCTCGCCCGGCTCGACCAGCAGCCCGAGCTCCGCTACCGCACGGTCGACCTGTGCCACCTCGTGCGGGACGCGGCGGACGACCTGCGCGCGCAGGAGCCGGACCGGCCGCTCACCGTGTCCGCGGACGGCGCGATCCTCGTCCAGGCCGACGAGCGGGCGCTGCGGAAGGTGCTCGCCAACCTCCTCGGCAACGTCCGCACCCACACGCCCAGCGACACGCCGGTGCGGCTCGGCGTGGCCCGGCGCGACGGCTCGGTGCGGATCGTGGTGGCCGACGAGGGCCCCGGGCTCGACGCGGCGGACGCGGCCCGCGTGTTCGACCGCTTCTTCCGGGCGGGCCGGGGCGCGGGCAGCGGGCTCGGCATGGCGATCGTGCGGGGCGTGGTGGCGGCGCACGGCGGTGACGTCACGGTCCGCACGGCGCCCGGCAAGGGCCTGACGGTCCGGGTCACGCTCCCCGCCGTACCGACGCGCCCGGCCGCGCTCCCCACGGTGCCGACGCGCCCGGCCGCGCCGCCGCATCCGACGGTGCCGCCGCGGCGCACCCCGCCGCTGCCGGGCCCGCCCCGGGTCAGGCCCTGAGCGACGCCAGCTCCACCACCGTGACGTCCGACGGGGCGCCCACCCGCACGGGCGGCCCCCACGCTCCGGCGCCGCGCGTCACGTACAGCTGGGTGTCGCCGTACCGCTCCAGGCCCGCGAGGGTGGGGTTGGCGAGGTCGGCGACGTAGTTGTTGGGCCAGAGCTGGCCGCCGTGGGTGTGGCCGGACAGCTGGAGGTCGACGCCGTGCTCCACGGCGTCGTGGATGACCACGGGCTGGTGCGCGAGCAGGACGGAGGCGCGGGTGCGGTCCCGGTCGCCGAGCGCCTTGCCGAAGTCGGGGCCCTCGCCCTCGTCCTCGCCCTGTACGTCGTTGACCCCGGCGAGGTCGAAGTACGGCAGCTCGGTGCGGGCGTTCTCCAGGGGGCGCAGGCCGAGGGTGCGGACGTGGTCCACCCACTGCTGGGCGCCGGAGAAGTACTCGTGATTGCCCGTCGGCAACTTACCCAAAACACACGTGCGTTGGGGAAGGAATCGACCATGAGTGATACGACGACCACCGAATACGACGGGTGCGGTAGGTGCCTGGTAGGAGTACGACGCCTATCCCGCATGACCGACAAGACCAATAGCCCCGAGAAGCAAGCCGAACTAATCACCCAAGCTGCCACCGCCATCGGCGGACACATCATCGCTTGGGCAGACGACTGGGAAGTCTCCGGTGCAACTAATCCGCTTACACGGGAGAAACTTGGACCGTGGCTGCGTGATGAGGAAGGACCCTACTCCGGAATCGCGGGGTCAGCAGTCGACCGAATCGGACGGAACCAACGTGACGTGCTCAACACCGCGTACGCAATACATGAATCCGGTCGATTGCTCATTACGCACGGCCATCAAGGACCATGGGACCTTGATGACCCAGCCGACGAAATGCGCCTCTCTATGGAATCATTCGGCGCACAAATGGAGCTTCGAGCGATTCAGAAACGCAACCGAGAAGAGGCTGAAGCGTCAAGGAAGGCAGGCCGTCCGAAGAACGGAAACCGCTATGGTTTTCGCTACGTCCGCCTGACTCCCACCGGACGCGTGGATCACGTCGAACACGACCCTATCGCAAAGGAGATCATCTGCAATGTCGCAGAAAGAATTCTCGCAGACGAGACAGGAATGATAACTGTTAATACGGAGGCTACACGCCTCAATCGCGAAGGAGTCCTCTCACCAAGGGACTACAGGCGAGTGGCGTACGGAAAAGAGCCACGGGGAACACTGTGGACAGGGGTAACGGTGGCGGACCTACTAACCAGCGAGGGGTCTCTAGGCTACCTGCTACACAAAGGGAAGCCGGTACTCGACGAGCGCGGACACCCGAAGCGGATTGCGGAGGGCCTGTGGGATCACGCCAAGCGAGATGCCCTAATCAAGAAGACAAAACCAAAAACAAAGAGAGGTCCCATCGCCCCTAAGGGGACCTATCTGCTAGTCACTCTCACATCTTGCGGCAACTGCGACAAGCGAATTCAGATGACCGATAGAACCGTGCAGGAAAAATCCTATGGATGCACGGCACGCGTACGTGGAATTGCAACTTCGAAGCACTGCAAGCCCGCACCAAGTATGACCGTGAGCAAGCTGAACAAGGAAGTTACAGATTGGTTTCTAACGAGGTATGGGGCGGGGCAATTCATGGAAAAGAAGTACGACCCCGGGACCGGGCATGCCGCACGAATATCCGAACTCCGGGCCGATCGCGCGCGCCTCAGATCAGACCGCTCAGCGGGCCTCTATGACAGCGAGGACGACGAGCAGTGGTACCGGACGGAATACATGCGAATGGGAGAGGAGATCGAAAGGCTCAAGAAGCTCCCAGCGCGCGCCGCCGGAATTAGGTGGATACCAACCGGGCTCACAGTCGCAGATAAGTGGCACAGCGCCAAGGATGACGCAGAGCGCCGTGAACTTCTGGCGGCTTTCGACGTGAAGGTCAAACTCTATCCCGTCACCGCCGGAAAGCGAGTTCGCATAACCGGCGCAGATATTCGCTCCGTCCAACTAACGCTAGAATAAGCAACTCCAGAGAAAACCGAAGCCGCAGGCGACCCCTGTGGCTTCGGTGCGAGATCAGACTATTTCCGGCAACAGATAGAGGACGCGCATTCCGGTACGCGTTTCGAAGTGAACCGGACTTATCAGCATTCTATGCGACCCTAGAGAGCAGCCGCCAAGCGGTAGGTGCCTGGATTCGAAAACGAAAGACCCTAAATGCCTAGCGAATTCGATACGAAATGCCACACTGTACGCATGCGCTTCCTCAAGAACTATGGGAATTTCCTGAGCTTCCGTTTCAACTTCCCACCCCACCCTCTCGAATACTGATACGTTGCCACCCAACGCCTGCGACACCACCTGGGCTACGTGAAAAGATTCTGACGTAAGACGCCAGGTGCGAAGCTGCACCATTCGGCCACCAATCGTCCGGTCGCAGTGAAAGCTTCCCACATGCGATTCACTCGGCATTTTCTCCCCTACATCTCAAGGATTCTCTATGCGAGTCTCGCGCTCTAGAGAAACCTAAGGCGACGCCAGAGGCGATTTCTGCCTCAGTCAAGGAGTGGCCAGACCCGACGTATCTCCAGGCCGATTCTCGAATCATTCCGTCACCATTGAGGACTTCCATTCCGAGCCCAACACGGTGTTCGGCGCGTGTGGCACGAAGTTGTCTGTAGGTGGTGGAGTAGTGGCGGGATTTGGTAAGTGCGTGGCCGCGGTATCCGAGCGTGTGAGCCCAGGCGCGGAGGTTGAGGGTGTGGAGTTCTGGCAGGCCGCCCAGGCGCCAGCAGGTGCCCATGAGGGCGCGTAGGTGTGCATTTACGGGCGCGTGGTGGATGCTCGCGTAATGCGTGATCCGGCGGTCGATGCCGCCCGCGTCGCCGACGCCTTTGGAGACGTATTTCGCGACGTACGCCGCAACGGCGTCATCGGTCACGGCAGCAGAGTCGGTGAGGGCGCGGCTGGTGACGGAGTGTACGTCGAGCTGTGTGCCGAAGTGGAGCAGTCTTTCGCCTGTGGCCGGTGAATACGGGGTGCGGAGGGATACGGAGGAGGCCGCGGATCGTATGGCCTCGTCGAGGAGTTCGGGCGTTACCCAGGCCGGGGGTGGAGTCGTTGGGCCGTCGGGTCCGTCGAGGCGGATCACGGCGTGGAAGTGGATGGCGCCGCGTTTCTGGTACTCCGCTGCTTTGGCGAAGGAGAGGCGTAGGTGCTCGCCGAGGCGGCTCTGTGTGATGCCTGCCGCGGTAGCCAGGCGTCGCCTGACGGTGTGGCAGAAGCGGTTCCACAGGCGTCCTGCACAGGCATGCCACAGGACGTGTCCGGTGTAGTCGTAGCAGTGGGGGCACAGCGGCTGTCCCACCGCTGGGTCGTCGTCTGCATGCTGACGGTGGCAGGCGAGGGAGCGGCCGTGATCGCAGGTCCCGCCGGCACTCCGTGACCTGCACAAACGCCCGCCGTTGGCGCGGTGCACGGCGCCGAAGCTTGGGGCGGTGAGGGTGAGGAAGAGCCGGGGGTGGAGCTGGACGCGGTCGCTGACGCCTTTGCCGCCGAGGAGGCCGGAGCGGACGAGGTGGAAGGTGTCGCCCGCGTGCAGGTAGGAGCACGGCTGGCAGCGGGACTTGCGCCGGTTGCGGCAGCGCACGGGCATGCGGCCGCCCGGCTCGTGTGCCGTGTCGTAGTGGTGCAGCACGGCGCCTGTGGTGGCGTCGTAGATCGTGGTGTGTCCGGCGAGGTAGACGGGGTGGGCACAGCCTCCGATGGCGGTGATCTGTTGGAGCCAGCGGGGGAAGCCGGGTTCGTGTACGAGGCGGATCAGGTCGCGGTCGGTGGCGGACAGGCGGCGCGGATGTTCGGCCGTCGATGCCGAGTGCCGCGCCGCCTGGTGTGCCGGGGACGGGTGCATGAAGGCGGCCCCCTTTCGGTCGGTGTCGTGGAGGTCACGGCGTTGTCTCCTGATGTGGTGTGGTGGTGTCGCAGTCGGTTTTGGTGAAGTGTTTTTGAGGGTTGGTCAGTTCACGCGGGGAGGAATGGGCGCAGCCTTGTCGCCGTAGGGGGTGGCGCAGGTGTAGAGGATGAGGCCGGAGATTTCGGCGCGGTCGTGGGCGCGGGTGATGGTGCCGCGGGTGTACCAGGTCCGTTCGCTGCGGACGTAGACGAATTCCGAGTAGGTGAGGGTGTCTCCGCGGTAGGCGACGCCGCGTGCTAAGGCGTCTCTGTCTGGCGTGGCGCGTATCTTCGCGGCGGCACAGGAGATCTCCCCCGTGCCTTTCTCGGGCACGCTAGCCGCGTTCACAGCGGATGATGTGGTGAGCCCTGCGACGGCCGAAATGAGGCTCATGAGCGCGGAGATGACGGCGCGGATAAAGAACATGAGCAGTTCCATGGGTGTCCCTTCATAGGAGTGGGTGTGCGGGTATCTAGCCGAGAAGGCCATTGCCGATGGCCAGGACGAGCAGCCAGACGGGGTATCCGAGTGGCGTCATGGCCAGCAGAAAACCGCCCAGGCCTATCAGGATCACCTGATGGATTTTCAGTTCGCGGGACCGTGCCAGCATGAAGGCGTACAGGCCTAAGAAGGCGTCGACTACATAGAGTTGGCCGTGCGTCATTCCTCCGGACCTTCCTTTGTGGGATTCCTTGTCTCCGGGGCCGGATACGGGCCGGACAGGAAGACGCGCTCGGGCGGAGCGGTAGCGGCGATTTCCGCCCGGTCGTCCGCAGAGATCAGGTGGGATCGGGCGCGGGTCCAGTGCCCGTGCATGGAGATGACCGCGACGCCTTGTTCTTCTTCCGTGATGCTCTGCGCGACCACGACGGCGTCTTTGGCGATGTCGCCCAGGGTCATTTCTGCCGAGGCTTCATCGTGGGCCCGGTGGGCGACGCGTCCGCCGAGCTGTGAGCGCAGTGCGGTGACCCGGGCACCGAGGTCGGAGCCGACGCGCTGTCCGGCCACCACCAGGTGGACGCCGAGGGCTGCGCCGAGTTGGGCGATGCGCAGCAGCAGGGTGCCGCACCGGTCGGTTTCATCCCGGGAGGCGCGGGATCCGTCGCTCAGGTACAGCTCTGCGATCTCGTCGACGATGATCACGATGGGTGTGGGGCGCGCATCCTCGGACAGGTCCCAGATGGAGCGTGCCTGGTGCATCTGGCACAGCTGCGTGCGCTCCTGGATCTCCCGCACGAGGCGGTCCAGGACTTCAATGGCCTCCGCGCGGGTGGTGGCCAGCCGGGTCAGCCGACGCCGCAGCGGCCCGAATTCCATGCCACCCTTGAGGTCGAGGCCGACCAGGGCGACCGGCTGCGGGGCCAGAGCGCGGATCAGTGCGGCCAGCAGCGTCGACTTGCCGGACTGCGTGGCCCCGGTGATCAGCCAGTGCGGGATGCTCCGGAACGCGATCACGAAGGCTTCGCCCTCTTCGCACCAGCCGACTTCCGCCGTCAGCAGCTCTCCCGCAGGGGAGCCGGTGGGCAGCGCTCGAGTAAGTGGATCATGGGCCGTGACCGTGCAGAGCACGTGCCCGCGCCGGGGTGAAGTGACCTTGACGTGATGAACCCGCCAGGCATGCTCCATCGCCCGTGCGGCTTTGTAGTAGGGACCGGGTGTCTGGCCGGGGTGCATCAGCACGCGCACGGTCAGGCCCTGCCGGGTCGGCATGGGCATGCTCAGGCGCGGAGTCCGAGGCCGCAGTGCGTACCCCTGCACCACGGTGTCCCCGCCGATGACGCGTTGGTGGGACGACCGCAGGCTCATGGACAAGGTGTTGAGCAGGCACACCCGCCGCCAGGTGGACACGATGCGCCAGGTCGTCTGCGGGTAGCCGACCAGCCACCAGCGCACCGGAAGATCCCTGATGTTCCAGCCGCGGGCCTCCAGACGTGGCTCCCACCAGCGCCGCGTGAGCACAGCGAGCACGGCCAGGCCCATCAGCACCCAGATGATGAGGGTGGCACGCACTAGCCCTCACCCCCGCCGCCCTGTTCTTCCACGACCCGATCCAGCAGGGTGCGGCTGCGGGAAGCTGCCATGTCGGCGTGATGGGAGGTCAGTTGGAGCAGGAAGCGCAGGGTGGGAATGTCGCTGATCACGGCCAGCAAGGCCTCGTTGCCGACCAGGATGCGCATGTCCCGCAGCAGCGCGCCGAACTCGCCGTCCTGGCCGATGGACCCGGCAGCCTCACTGCACCCCTGGGTGCCGGTCAGGGACCGCAGTTCGGCCGCCATCTGCTCCGCGTCCTGCGCTACGGAGATGGCGCAGGGATCAGTGCAGGCGTACACCAACGATTCGGTGGACGGATCACGGCCCACCGGCACGAAGACGGCCGTATCCGTCATGAGGTCTCGCCCGCACAGAACGCAGGCGATGCCGGAGGCCTGCCGGGGTGATAAGTGCCAGAAGTAGCGGTCCATCAGCCCTCACCGCCGGTCGGCTTGCCGCGTGAGGAGCCACCGGCCGCCGCGCCGTGCCCCTTCCCGCTCCCGCCCACCGACGCCACCGGGCGGATCTCGTCAGCCCGCCACGACGTACCCTTGCGGCCGTCGATGTCCCATTCGCGCGACCACAGGTTCGTGACCGTGACCACGGAGCCCTCCGCGACGCCCTCCGGCCGCACCAGAGTCACGACGTTGATCATGTACGTGGTGCGCCGCTCGATGTGACGCACCGATATCCCGGTGATCCATTGCGTGTTGCCGTCCCGGTCCCGGCGGACCGTACCGTTCGGCATCGTCCGGGGTTCGGGCGCGAGCACGCAGCGCATGATCCCGAGACGTTCCTCACTGATCGGCCTGTCGTCCATTTCATCCACAGGAGTTCACCTCTTCCTCAGCTTCCTACCCATCCACTTAACCGGTTAAGTGGAGACCAATCCTCTGCCCTATACCCCGACCGGTCAACCGCCTATCCTCTCCGTGGGGAGCTTTACGCACTGCACGATCACTCAACAACCGACCGTCCAGCCGGAGGGCAGCGGCATGTCACCCGTAGAACGCCAGCACATCGAACGGCCCCGGCCCATGTACATGCAGGTAGCGAACCGTCTGGCCGAAGGGATCACGTCCGGCGAGTACCCGCCGGGCGAACCCCTGCCGTCCGAGGCGGAATTGGTGGAGATGTTCGGGGTCAGCAAGCACACCGCCCGGTCCGCCATCGCCGAGCTCCGCGGCATGGGCCTGGTCCACGTCCAGCAGGGCAAGAAGCCCGTCGTGCGTGACCAGAGCAGCGGGACCGCCACCATGCACGTGGACCGGTCCGTCTACCGCACCGGCAAGACCTGGTCGACGCCGGATCTTGCCGAAGCGGAGAAGCCCGCTGTCTCCCGGATCACCGTGAACGGCACTCCTGCCGAGCTGTTGCAGCAGCAGGACCACGACGCGATCAGCGTCGACCGCACCTTGCACGACCCGGCGACCGGGGTCCGCATCGCGCACCGCGTGATCATCCCGCTGGCCACCGCCGCGGACGTGCCCGCGCTCGCCAAGACGCCGGATGCACCACTGGCCGATCTCTACGGCCAGCTCGCCGACGGCCGCACACTGACGATCCGCGAACACGTCACCGCCCGCACGCCCTACCCCGACGAGCGGACGGCACTCGGACTCACCGAGGCCGCACCGCTGCTGATCACCTACCGCGTGATCAGTGACGCCGACGACGGCCGCCCGCTGCTCTGCGAAGAGCTGCGCGCGCCGTCGGGCACAGTCGAATTGATCTTCCCGGTGACGCCGGCTCGCCGTCCGGCCGCCAAGAAGAGCGCCGCGCGCAAGGCATCGGCGTAAATCTTCTCTACTTCCTCAAGGGCGCGCCTTCGGCGCGCCGGGCGGCTCCGGCCGCCCCGGACGGGCATGCGGCCTTCGGCCGGTCCCGTCCGGACGCCCGAGCCGCCCGCGGACCACACCCTGAATCAGCCCAAGGAGCCCACCGTGACTGTCACGATCACCGACCGCAACCGCTGGCACTTACGCACCGTGCGCGCACTCGCCGACCTTGCCGAGAGCGCCCTCAAGGCCCAGCGGCATCCGCTGGACTGGACCGTGACCGACGGCGGACAGCTCGTCGGCAAGGTCAGCCTGTGCTCCGGTCTGAGTCAGGCCGACCGCCGTTCACTCTTCGAGGAGTGGGCGCATGTCCTCGATGCCACCCCGCCGTCCGAGACGAAGCCGTACGACGGCGCCGTGCGCCTCACGGCCGCCTTCAGCCTGCCGACCGGATACGACACCGTCCGGGGCACCATCCAAGCTGTGTTCGACGTCGCCGGCGAGGAGTAGGCACTCCGCCACGAAGGCCCGCACCACTGTGTGCGGGCCTTCCTCATGATGCGCCGCAGGGTCGTTGCGCTCCTCAGGCCTCCGGCCTTGCGGGGGCGACCGACGGGGACTGCACGATCCACGGCGTCTGCGGGCCGCAGGGGCAGCACAGAGCATTGGCAGCATGGCTGATACCGCATGTGGTGCACGGGACCAGCTAGCGCCCGCCAGTTACCCGCGCCGCCGTCGTGGCTGGCTTTCGGTGGTGCAGGTCTGAGAAGGGCCGCAGTGATCTGTCTACCGTGGGCAAGTGCGGGCATGCTCCTGCGCCGCGACGCGGGATGCGCCGGCGCCAGTGATCCGGATCGGCTGGGGACATCCCTCGCAGTGGATGAACTCTCCGTCCCTGCCACCCTCAACCCATACCTTCGATCCCTTACGAGTGCTCCACTGATCGTGCCGCATAGCGTCCTCTCCCCTTCATCCTTCACCGGAGCCCCGAGCCCACGCGATCAACACCGCTGCAAGCGCGTTGGCTCCCTCCGGGCGCATCCACACCACCGGCTCACCCTGCGCCCCTGCATGCGGCACCGCACGCACTTCATCCTCAATGCCGCACGCACCTGCCGCCTGGTTAACGGCGTCGGCCGCCTCCGCCGCCTCACGCCACGCGGCGAGATAGTCCACACCAGGTACCCACAGAGCATCACCGGCCCATAACGCCTTGTCAGGCTCAGGCCCACCCCTCCCATCATCAGGTCTATTCATCATTGCAAACATGCCCCCTAGCCGCAGATCAGCCATTCTCGAATCAATTTCCGACAACCCCCGCGCCTGCCCAGCTAGTTAACAGCTGAACAGTCCGGCTGTATCGACGTGCACACATCAGAATGCTCTTCGAAACGGTGTTCCGGAAAGCCAACACGCGGACGTCTTCACACCTGCCTCCGGGATATGCGGCAACGCGGCGAGTCGCAGAGCCGATGAAAGCGGCTCCCTCTCTGTGATCACCACAGAAAGGGAGCCGCCGCGCCTCAGGCGCGCTCAACAGCGCCCGTCAGTACAGATAGGCCGCCGTCACCCAGCCGATATATCCGCGCGGCAGGCCGTAGGCGGACCTGTCCTGCAAGACGACCTTGTGCCATATCTGGCCCCCGCGGTCCTGCTTCGCGCCGATCAGCTTCACGCGGTCGCCCTTGCCCAGCAGCCCCAGAACCGCCTTCTGAGTGCCCGGACCGCTCCTCACCCTCAGCCCGTTCACGGTCGCCTCAGCGATCTCACCGGGCGAGAACCCCGAGCCCGCCATGACACCCGCCGGACCCGGCACCGGCACCGACGGCGCTAACGGCCCGTCCGCCGGCGGCGGAGGATCCGGCATGGCCGAAGCAGCCGACACCCCGACCACACCGACGCCGAGCGCCACCGCCAACGCCAGAACCAGCGCCCGAACCCTGTGACTTGCCATCTGAAACCCCTTCAGATCGAGCGACGACAAGCAGCGACCTACCGGTCAGCCACTTATCCGGATAAGTAACTAGCCTTACGGCTCCGTCACTCACAGGTCAACCACTTAACCGGATAAGTTCAGATGCGGCGACACTCTGCACGCAGCGAGCTCGCCGTGCAACAAGATCGATCTAACGCAGAGTCGCTGCCGAACTGGGCATTCAGGTTAATACGGACGCCGGCTGGGGCTGGATTCGTCACAGAACGCAATGCCTGGCGGGGATGCACCAAGCCCGGCTGCACCAAACCCTCTACGCAGGCGCGAAAAGAGCCCCGCTCAGAGTGCTTCGAGCGGGACTCGGCTTCTCACGCTCCGGGGTAGTCCGGATCATCCTCCGCGGTCGGCAGTTCGCTCAGGCCCTGCGACCAGTGGTTGCACCAGCCGCACAGGGTGCATGCGAACCTGCCGTTTAGACCGAAGACGGCGGCGCCGCACTCCTTGCACTCAGTGCGAGTGATCTCGGCATCCAGGGGGGAGGTGACCCCCTTCGCCGTTGCCCCTTGATCCTTCCGGTCAGTGTCCATGAGCAGCAGGGTACAGAGCCCTGGGCGCTAGCCGGACTGCCAGCCGCACTGATTGCTGCATACGTACGAGCCGTCCGGGTTCTGATTTGCTGGCGCTCCACAGCTGGGACAGTTCATCCGCTCTCCCATCCACAGTTCTCACAGTGCCAAGATCCGTTAGCACCTTCGTCGGTTGCTTTTCCGCACCTGGGACAGTTCACGCTGGCCTTCTCTGGCAGGGTCCCACCCTTCAGAGCGGGAGACGAGTGGGCCCGCGCCTGCTACTGGCCAGGGCGGGCGGATCTTGCCGCACAATGGGCCCCTGACTGCTGGGGAGGGTCAGGGGCCCATTGCTGACCTGGCATCCCTGCAAGAGAAGTGATCAGGGACTGTCGGGCCAGGTCATTCCGCGCCCGGCATTAGCACCGGGCACGGCGGGCCTTGAGGCCCCAACCAGCAGGTCTGAAGTGCTAGTTGGGGCCTGCCCGCACTTCCGCCTCACGAGGGATAGGCGGTGGCGGGCGGAATGCCCGACGCTTCCCCTGTCGCGCCCCCGCACGACGGGTCCGTTCGAAGGCCGGGCAGGCTTCTCAGTCGCCCTCTTGCCCTGCGCGCCGCCCGTGCTCCAGACACAGGGATTCGCCGGACTCCAGCGCGCTCAGACATTCACGGATTCGGCGTTCGCGGTGCGGCTCCGCGTGCTCGGCAATGTCTTCTTCCGGAGCCCACACGTAGCCGTCGTACTTCGCCCTATGGGTCAGGATTCGAGGCGCGTTTCCGACGCGTCCGCAGTCGAACACCAAGCAATACCGCTCCGGCGTTTCCTTGTCCCGGTCCTCCGGGATGACGTCCAGCGCAAGGAGCCGAACAGGGCTCACGTCCAGTCCGGTTGCTGTGCGGATTCCGCGCCGCAGCGACGCGTGAAGGGGAGCCCCACTGACGTCAAAGCTAGGCAGCGACATACCGCGCTGATCGGCCGGATCTAGCAGCAGGACGCGCCCTGTCTCGTCTCGGATTACGGCGTTGACGCGGATGGTTCGCTCCGACGTCGTACGTTCCTTTCCGTTCAACATTGGCTCTCCTAGGTGAGATGGGAATGCGACCCTGACCCAACGGTCGCCATGGGTTGGTGCCTGGTGCCTGCCCCCGCCGGGTCCGTGGCTGCGGGGCGTGTCGGAGACGTCCGACGGGGGCAGGGCCGTTTCCCGCGCTTGCAAGGCACGGAAGCTAAGCGCTCTTCACAACCAGGTAGACGACGAAGCACACCAGGCCCAGATGAATGACTCCGAGGAACAGGCCAGCGGCGGCACTGCCTCCCGCGCGGCGCATTCGATTCCAGGCACTGGGTTGCCGTTTGTTGACGGTTGTGGACCGTGCGGGGCGTATCGCAGGGGAGGCCATTTCGACTCCTGTCATCTGTCGATGGTGACGCGGGATTTCAGGCGCATGCGGTCGCGGTCGGCTTCCCACTCGCGTCCGCCGCCGAGGGGGCGCAGTTGCCAGCGAGGCCCTTCGTGACCCATGACGCGCCCCACTCGCCCGAGACGGGTGTCTGTGACCACGTCACCCACGCGCGGCTCGTACATGGCTTGCTGGGACTCCTTCCGGGTGCTCATGACAGCCGCTCCAGAGCCCTTTGGATGGCGCGAAGATCTACATGGTCACGGTGTGCGTAGCCGCCGCGCGGGCGGAAGCAGAGAAGGGCCCAGGGGCCGAACTCTCTTATCTGGGACACCAGCAACACCACATCGTCCGGCATCTCCATGCCGTCCAGCACTGCCATGTTGTCTGGCGCCGCCGCACTCTTCCGCGCCGTCACGCCATCCGAACTCAGCTTGTCTGTCATGGTGGTTGCTCCGTGCGTCCGCTAGTTCACTGCGGCCTGAGGCCTTACGTTGACGAGCATGGAGAGCCGGAGCGAGGTTGGAAGTGTGGACTCCAGTTAGGCCCACGCGCGCGCGGCGTTAACCAACAAAACCAACAGGAGGGGGCGGCATGCCACCACGACGGACGGCATCGGACCGCAGCCAGTCAGCGCGCGCACGCTACGCACAGGAACTGGCGCTACTCCGCAGCGAGAAGGGGGTTTCGCTGCGCGTGCTGGGGGACGCAGTGCGCGCCGATCACACCCACCTGAGTCATATGGAGCATGGGCGGAGCATCGGTGGCCCAGAGCTAGCGCGAGAGCTTGATCTGTACTACGGCACGACTCACCTGATCATCTTGTGGGAAGCGGCTGCGCACGACCCTTCGCGGTTTCGTGAGCAGTACCAGACGTACATGACCTTGGAGGCGCAAGCCTTGGGGCTCCAGCAGTACGCCCCAAGCATCATGCCGGGTCTGCTTCAAACCGAGGCGTACGCACGGACGCTGCTCCGAGCAGCCGGACCGGCAGACGAAGACGCACTCACGGAAGACGTCGTGGCACGGATGGATCGGCAGGACATCTTGAGTCGCACGGATGACCAGCCAGAGTTTCGCGCGATCCTCGACGAAGCCGTGTTGCGCCGCCCGCTGGCTGATCCGAAGGAATGGCACGAACAGTTGGCGCACCTACATCAGGTTGCCGAACTGCCAAACGTGACTCTTCAAGTAGTACTGTCCTCCGTCGGTCTGCACGGACTCACGAACACGGACACTACCTTCTTGTACCTGCCTGACGGCCGCACTCTGGCCTACGTAGAGACCGGCTATTCAGGCGCGTTGGTCGAAGACGCAAGGAACGTGGACCGCCTCCGAAGGTCGTACGATCACCTGCGTGACATCGCGCTATCTCCGCGCAAGTCAAGCGACGTGATCACTCAGCACATGGAGGACACCCCATGCGAGCCCCCCGAATAGATGTGAACACTGTGCGCTGGCGACGATCCAGCTACAGCAACCAGGACGGGGGTAACTGCGTCGAGTGGGCGCCCGAGCATGCAGCCGCCTACGGTGCCGTACCCGTGAGGGACAGCAAGACTCCGGGCGGGCCAGTCATCGCACTGTCCACTCAGGCGTGGTCATCGTTCGTTGGCTTCGCTCGGACCGACGCCTGACACGACGACCGAGCCCCGCCGCACTCTCCCAGACGGCGGGGCTTCGTTACGTCCAGCGTGCTACGTGACAGCCGCGACAGGCGCCCCCCAGCGCAGCCTCGACGCCGGCAAGACCCCGCCCGGGTCCTTGAGGGGCCTTGCCTACACCGCGGCACCGGAGGACAGTGTGATTCGGGCAGGTTGCTGGTGACGAAGAAAGATCCATGGCGTGCGCGCAGGTCCGCGAGGGGCCGGGCCGCGCCCGCGAGGTCCTCGACGTCGCCGTCCACCAGGTCGCCGACGATCGCGATGAGGTCCGGCTGCGTGGAGTTGACGGTGTCCACGACACGGCGCGCGAAGCCTTCGCCGAGGACGGGGCCCAGGTGGATGTCGCTCACCACGGCGATGCGGAAGCCGTGCGCTGCGCGCGGCAGTTTGGCCAGCGGTACGGTGACGCGTTTCACGCGGGGGCCACGGAGGACCTCGTAGGTGCCGTAGCCCACGGTCGCTGCCGCCGCCGTGGCTGCGCCCGCGGCTACTGTTCGGGCTACGAACAGGCGCCGGGTGAGGTCCCGGCTTCCCTCTTCCCTGTCGCCCTCGTTCGTATGGGGCTGCGCCCCTTTCCCCGCCTCATCGGCGCTTCGCGCCTCGTCCTCAATCGCCGGACGGGCTTTACCCACCCAGCGTCGTACCAGGGGGCGTACGAGTTCTCCCGCGAGGAGCGCCAGGAGCAGATACAGGGCGAACGCCATCCACAGGAAGCCCGGCCACGCCAGGATCTGCTGGAGCAGGAAGGGGGCGCCGCCCCGCTCAGCGGCCAGCGCCGCGAACATCAGCGCGGGACCCGCGAAGAACGCCACGGTCCCCGCGCGCCGCCCCCACGACCCCCGCACCGTGGTGTCCCGCACCATGCGGCGCCAGACGTACCAGAGCAGGCCGCCGAACACGGCGGCCACACCGATGACGACGAGAACGACCCGGACGACACCCACGGCTATGACGTACGGCGCAGTGCGCGCACTCCACGGAACCCGATGACCCCTACCACCGTCCCCAAGGCAAAGGAGACAACGGCGAGCGTCAGGTGCACCCAGAAGTACCCGGTCGGATTGTCCGCGTCGTCGAAGGCGAGCCCACTGCCGTCCTTCCACAGGTTCTTGACGAAAGTGATCCAGATGAACCAGCTCCACACGCCGAAGGCGAGCAGGAACCAGGAGACGGGGCGGCTGAGCTTCATGAACTCAGTATCGCCAGCCGGCCTGACGCGGAGCCTTCGGGGTGGGGAGCGGCGCGGCACCGGGGCGGCGCCCCGTACCCTCTCGTCCGTGCCTGCCCTGAAAAAGATCACCCTGCTCCTCGCCTCCGCGACCCTGCTGTCCGTGTCGGCCACCGCGCCCGCCTTCGCCGACGACAAGCCCGGCGGCGACAAGGACAAACAGCCGAAGCCGCCCGCCCAGATGTCCACGGTCGGCGGCGCGCGGCTCGGCAAGCCGGGCACACAGGTGGACCTGAAGGCGGGCGCGCCCGTGCTGCCGAAGGACCTGTCGGCCCGCTCCTGGATGGTGTCGGACGCCGAGACGGGCGAGGTGCTCGCGGCGCACAACCCGCACTGGCGCCTGGCCCCGGCGAGCACCCTGAAGATGCTGTTCGCCGACACGGTCCTGCCCCGGTTCCCCAAGACGCAGAAGCACAAGGTCGAGCTGAAGGACCTGGAGGGCGTCGGCGCGGGCAGCAGCATGGTCGGCGTCAAGGAGAACGAGACGTACTCGGTCCACGACCTGTGGCTCGGCGTCTTCCTGCGCTCCGGCAACGATGCCGTGCACGTCCTGTCGTCGATGAACGGCGGCGTGCCGCAGACCGTCAAGGACATGCAGAAGCACGCCGAGGACCTCCAGGCCCTCGACAC
Source organism: Streptomyces sp. NPDC059003 (assembly GCF_042740445.1). NCBI lineage: Bacteria > Bacillati > Actinomycetota > Actinomycetes > Kitasatosporales > Streptomycetaceae > Streptomyces > Streptomyces sp. NPDC059003. The sequence goes on from NZ_JBHYJH010000078.1 coordinate 20,780, forward strand.
ACACGTCGTCACGCCGGACGGCTACGACGAGAAGGGCCAGGTGTCGTCCGCGTACGACCTGACGCTCTTCGCGCGCTCCGGCCTGCAGAAGAAGGACTTCCGCGAGTACTGCGCGACGGCCGTCGCGAAGTTCCCCGGCGAGACGCAGAAGATCAAGAAGGGCAAGGACAAGGGCAAGACGAAGCGCGGCTCCTTCGAGATCCAGAACACCAACCGGCTCCTGACCGGTGACATGGGCCTGGACCCGTACAAGGGCATCGCGGGTGTCAAGAACGGCTCGACGACCAACGCGGGCAACACCTTCACGGGCGTCGCCGAGCGCAACGGCAAGGTGCTGCTCGTCACCGTCATGAACCCGTCGTCGGGCGAGCCGCACGCCGTCTACAAGGAGACGGAGCGCCTGCTCGACTGGGGCTTCGCGGCCCACGGCAAGGTCAAGCCGGTCGGCGAGCTCGTCGCCCCGAAGGGCGCGAAGACCGGCGCGGGCAAGGGCGCCCCGAACGGCGGCTCCGCCGAGAAGGTGGCGCACGCCTCCGACGAGAAGTCGAGCGGCATGGGCGTCGCGCTCGGGATCACGGCCGGTGTCCTCGCGCTGATCGCGGGCGCCGTGTTCCTGCTCAACCGCCGCTGGCCGCTGCGCCGCCAGTGACCCCGTCCGCCCGCGGCTCAGCCGCGGGCGGTTTTGTGCGGGGGGATTCCTCGCTACGGGGGGATTCCTCGGTACGCGGGGACTCCGCCGTACGCCGCTGGGTCTGCGTCGCCGTCCACGCGGCGCAGAACAGCAGCAGCTTCGCGGTGAAGTTGATCCACAGCAGCAGTGCGACGGGCACGCCGAAGGCGCCGTACATGCTCTTCGCTGCGACGCCCTTCATATAGCCGCCGAGCAGCGCCTTCAGGAGCTCGAACCCGGCCGCGCCGATCAGACCGGCGACGATGAGGGCGCGCCGGGGCGGGTGGACGCCGGGCAGCAGCGTGAGGACGTACAGCAGGAGCAGGAAGTCCGCGAGGACGGCGACGGCGAACGCGAGGACCTGGAGGAGTACGCCGCCCGCGCCGTCCTTGTCGATGCCGAGCCGGTCCGCGGTCCAGCCGACGGCGGTGGACGCCACGGCGGAGCAGATGAGCGAGGCGAGGCCCGCGCCGCCGAGCCCGGCGAGGACCCCGGCGTCCTTGAGCTTGCGCAGGAACGGGTTCTCCTCGGTGTCCTCGAGCTCCCAGACGGCGCGCAGGCACTCCCTTATCGAGCCGACCCAGCCGATGCCGGTGAAGAGCAGCAGGGCGCCCGCGACGACGCCGACGGTGCCCGCGTTGGCGATGAGCGCGTCCAGGTCGAGCTGGTCGGAGATGCCGGGGACCTGCTCGGAGATCTTGTCCTCGATCTTCCGCTGCCGCCCGGGCGAGAGCGTGGCCGCGGCGATCGCCGCCGCGACCGTGATGAGCGGGAAGAGCGCCAGGAAGCTGACGAAGGTCATCGCGGCGGCGAGCCGGGCCCAGTGGACCTGGTCGAGCCGTTCGTAGGAGTGCCATGCATGGGTGCGGGTGAGCCGTTCGACGAGCGGCCCGATGCCGGGGAGCTTCTTCAGCCAGTCCATGTCGCCTGCCCCGTTCGTGGTGCGGTCTGTGCTGCGGTCCGCGCTGCGGCCCGTGATCGGAATACCAAGGTCCGGGTACCCCAAAACCGCAGGACAGTGGCCAGTGCCATGCCGATTCCCGCACCGGACACGGTGTCCGCGCGCCGCGAGGTGAACCCGAGGCCGTAGTGGGACACGGTGAGGCAGAGGAGCTGGACGAGGGCGCCCGCGACATTGACGGCGAAGAAGATCGCGTACTGGCGCAGCGGGGAGATGCCGGTGGCGGCCCGGCGGTAGGTGCCGAGCGCGTTGCCCGCGTACGCGACCGTGCAGCCGGCGACGAACGACAGGGCCTTCGCGGTCAGCGGGTCGAACCCGCCGGGCCCGCGCAGCCAGACGAACAGGCCGAGGTCGGCGGCGTACGCGCAGATCCCGGCGGCCGCGAAGCCGAGCAGCTCGCGCGCGTGGGAGCGCACGGAGGCCACCAGTCCGCGCGGCCCACGCAGCCCACGCAGCCCACGCACGGAGGTCACCAGTCCGCGACCGCGAGGCCGTACATCGCGAGCCAGACGAGGCCGATGAGCGCGAGCGCCCGGTCGCGCAGCACCACGTCCTCCGGCTCGCCGGCCGTGCCGCGGTCGGCGAAGACGGCGTACCGCAGGACGGCGAGGACGAAGGCCACCACCGACAGCTGCCGCCACGGCAGCAGTCCCGTGCCCTCGATCCCGCCGGACTCCATGGCCCACAGGCAGTACGCGAGGACGGCGACGCCCGCCGCGAGCTGCCAGACGAACCGCAGGTAGCCGGTGGTGTACTCGGTGAGGAGCGCCCGGGTGGCGCCCTCCTTGCCCGCCATCTGCACGGCTTCGGAGTACCGCTTGGCGGACACCATGAAGAGCGCGCCGAAGCCGGTCGTGATCAGGAACCAGCGGGACAGCGGGATGCCGAGCGCGAGCCCGCCGATCATCGCCCGCATCAGGAATCCCGTGGCGACCACGGCCAGATCGACGACGAGGACGTGCTTGAGGCTGACGCAGTACGCCAGCTGCATCACGACGTACGCGGCGAGCAGGGCCGCCGTGAGCGGGTTGCACAGGGCGGCGGCGGCCGCGGGCGCGAGGACGGCGAGCAGCGCGCCCACGGCGTACGCGACCGACACCGGGACCTGGCCCGCGGCGACGGGTCTGCGGCACTTGGTGGGGTGGGCGCGGTCGGCGTCGGCGTCGCGGGCGTCGTTGATGAGGTAGACGGCGGCTGCGGCGGCCGTGAACAGGGTGAAGACGAGGGCGAGTTGGCTGAGCGCGTGGTGCGAGAACAGTTCGCCCGCGGCCGCGGGGGCGGCGACGACCAGCACGTTCTTGACCCACTGGCGGGGCCGGGCGGTCCGCAGGAGCCCGATCGGCAGGCTCACGGGGCCGGGCTTGGGGGTGGGGGGCGGGGGCGTGGGCGGGGCGAGGAGGGCGGTGCGCGTGGTGGTGCCGCTCGTGGTGCGCTCAGCCATCGGTGCCCCCTGTGTACGCGAGGGCGCGGCCCATCCACGCGGCGCCCGCCCGTGCGGTGAGCGCGCCGAGGGCCGCGCCCGCCGCGACGTCCGACGGGTAGTGGACGCCGACGACCATGCGGGACACGCACATCGCGGCGGCGAGCGGGGGCACGAGGCGGGCGCCCGCCGGGCGGAGCGCGCCGTACGCGACCGCGGCGGCGGCCGCCGACGTGGCGTGCGAGCTGGGGAAGGAGTGGCGGCCCGCGGTGCGGACGAGCGGCCGTACGTGACCGGGCCGCGGGCGGCGCACGACCTGCTTCACGCCCATGCTGGCCAGGTGCGCGGCCGCGGTGAGCGCGGTGCCGCGCAGCCAGGCGCCGCGCCGTTCGCGGTCGAGGGCGGCACCGGCGAGGCCCGCGGCGAGCCACACCGCGCCGTGCTCGCCGCTCCAGGACAGGGCGCGGGCGGCGGCCGCCACGCGTGGGTCGCGTCCGCAGTCGCGCAGGGCCGCGAGGAGCCGGTGGTCCATGTCATGCATGCGTCCGACTCTTCTAGCCACCATCCGAATAATCGGGACAATCTTGGGTGACACTCATGTAATCACCCATTTCGGTGAGAGAGGTATCGTTTGCGTCGAACAGCATACGAAGCTGACTAACTCACCTCATTCCGGGCGATACGGTCACGCCCATGTCTCCCACCCCCGCACCCGAACCCCCCACGGCGTCCGTGTCCGTGTCCGGCTGGGGCCGCACCGCCCCCACCACCGCCCGCCTGGTGCGGCCCCGTTCGCAGGAGGAGGCGGTCCGGGCGGTGGACGCGCTGCGCACCGGTGCGGAGCGGGGCGGCATCGCGCGCGGGCTCGGCCGCGCGTACGGGGACGCCGCGCAGAACGCGGGCGGCGCGGTCCTCGACATGACGGGCCTCGACCGCGTGCACGCGATCGACGCGGACACCGGCACCGTCGTGTGCGACGCGGGCGTCTCCCTGCACCACCTGATGGAAGTCCTGCTCCCGCTCGGCTGGTTCGTGCCGGTGACGCCCGGGACCCGCTACGTCACGGTCGGCGGCGCGATCGGCGCCGACATCCACGGCAAGAACCACCACGTCTCCGGCTCCTTCTCCCGGCACGTACGCGCCCTCGACCTGCTCACGGCCGACGGCACCGTGCGCAAGGTGCGGCCCGGCAGCAAGCTCTTCGACGCGACGGCGGGCGGCATGGGCCTGACCGGCGTGATCCTCAAGGCGAAGCTCCAACTCCAGCCGGTCGAGACCTCCCTGATGTCCGTCGACACCGAACGCGCCACGGACCTCGACGACTTGATGGCCCGCCTCACCGCCACGGATCACCGCTACCGCTACTCCGTCGCGTGGATCGACCTCCTCGCCCGCGGCGCCGCCACCGGCCGCGCCGTCCTCACCCGCGGCGACCACGCCCCCCTCGACGCGCTGCCGCCCCGCGCCCGCACGGCCCCCCTGGCCTTCCGCCCCCGCCAGCTCCCGCCCGCCCCCGCCTTCGTCCCCTCGGGCCTGCTCGGCCGCACCACCGTCGGCCTCTTCAACGAACTCTGGTACCGCAGGGCCCCGCGCCACCGCACCGGCGAACTCCAGAAGATCTCCGCCTTCTTCCACCCCCTGGACGGCGTCCCCCACTGGAACCGCGTCTACGGCCGCGGCGGCTTCGTCCAGTACCAATTCGTCGTCGGCCACGGCAGGGAGGACGCCCTGCGCCGCATCGTCCAGCGCATCGTGCGGCACCGGTGCCCGTCCTTCCTCGCCGTCCTCAAACGCTTCGGCGACGCGGATCCCGGCTGGCTGTCCTTCGCCCGCCCCGGCTGGACGCTCGCCCTCGACATCCCGGCGGGACTTCCCGGCCTGCCTTCCTTCCTCGACGAGCTCGACGAGGAGGTGGCGGGGGCCGGGGGCCGCGTCTACCTCGCCAAGGACTCCCGGCTCCGGCCCGAGCTCCTGGCGACGATGTACCCCCGCCTCGCCGACTTCCGCGCCCTGCGCACCACGCTGGACCCCACCACCATCTTCCGCTCGGACCTGTCCCGCCGCCTCACCCTCTGACCCGGCCCAGTCGGCGCTCCGCGCCTCGCCTCAAGCGCCGGGCAGGCTGATTCCCCCACCCACCCACCCTCACCCTGGGGGCTCCGCCCCCAGACCCCCTCCTCTCCGGCGCTGCGCGCCTCGTCCTCAAACGCCGGACGGGCTGATTCCCCACCCACCCGCCCTTCCCACTGGGGCTGTCGCCCCAGACCCCCGCAGATACCAGCCGACAGCAGCGAAGATCTCAGCCCGCCCGGCGCTTGAGGGCGAGGCGCGCGGCGCCGATAAAGCGGGGGTGCCAGGGGGCGCAGCCCCCTGGTTCGGGAAGGGGCGGGCCTGGGGCGCACCCGCGAGGGACCCCACCCGCACCAACAGAACTCCCCCAGAACGGACCCCATGAAAGACGCGTTCGGTACCCCCCAGTCCCTCCTGGTCCTCGGCGGCACCTCGGAGATCGCCCTGGCCACGGCCCGCCGCCTGGCAGCCCGCCGCACCCGCAAGATCTGGCTCGCGGGCCGCCCCTCCCCCACCCTGGAGAAGTCCGCGGAACAGCTCCGCGCCCTCGGCGCGGACACCCGCACGGTCCCCTTCGACGCCCTCGACGCCGAGTCCCACCCCGCAGCCCTGGCCAAGGTCTTCGCGCAGCACGACATCGACATGGTCCTGCTGGCCTTCGGCATCCTCGGCGACCAGGCGAGGGACGAGGGCGACCCCCTGTCCGCGGTACGGGTGGCGCAGACGAACTACACCGGCGCCGTCTCCGCGGGCCTGGTCTGCGCAAAGGCACTGCAGGCACAGGGCCACGGCTCCCTCGTGGTGCTCTCCTCCGTCGCCGGCGAACGCGCCCGCCGCTCGAACTTCATCTACGGATCGAGCAAGGCCGGCCTCGACGCCTTCGCCCAGGGCCTGGGCGACGCCCTGCACGGCACCGGCGTGCACGTCATGGTCGTGCGCCCCGGCTTCGTACGGTCGAAGATGACGGCGGGCCTGGAGGAGGCCCCGCTGGCGACGACCCCGGCCGCGGTGGCGGAGGCCATCGAGACGGGCCTCAGGCGCCGCTCGGAAACGGTGTGGGTACCGGGCACGCTGCGCGTGGTGATGTCGGCGCTGCGCCACGTACCGCGCCCGTTGTTCAGACGGCTCCCCGTGTGACCGTGTCCCGGGACGCGGCCTGCGGCGGCACCGTACTCCCGCCGAAGGGGAACTCGCGCAGCTTGCGCCACACCCCGTCGGCCCCCTGCTCGTACAGCGCGAAGCCGGTGCAGGACCACTCGGCCTCGTAGCCGGAGAGCTCTTCGTAGGCACGGTCCATCGCCTCCTCGGCGATGCCGTGCGCGACGGTGACGTGCGGGTGGTACGGGAACTGCAGCTCCCGCGCGACGGGCCCGGACGCGTCGCGGACCCGCTCCTGCAGCCAGGCGCAGGCCGACCCGCCCTCGACGACCTGCACGAAGACGACGGGCGACAGCGGACGGAACGTACCCGTGCCGGAGAGCCGCATCGGGAAGGGCCGCCCGCGCGCCGCGACGGACACCAGATGGGCCTCGATCGCGGACTGCGCGGACGCGTCCACCTCGGTGGGCGGCAACAGCGTGACGTGCGTGGGGATGCCGTGTGCGGCGGGGTCACCGAAGCCCGCACGCAGCTCCTGGAGCAGGCTGCCGTGTGGCTCCGGGACCGCGATCGACACACCGATCGTTACGGTCCCCACGTCGTACTCCTGTCGTCGTGTTGGTGGGCAGGGCGTGCGCGCCGCACCGGGGCGCGGCGGTACTGCTGCGGCTTCCGTACGTCAGTGCTTGGCGGGCAGGAAGCCCACCTTGTCGTACGCCTGGGCGAGCGTCTCCGCGGCGACGGCGCGCGCCTTCTCCGCGCCCTTGGCCAGGATCGAGTCGAGCGTCTCCGGGTCGTCCAGATACTGCTGGGTGCGCTCCCGGAACGGCGTCACGAAGTCGACCATGACCTCGGCGAGGTCCGTCTTCAGCGCACCGTAGCCCTTGCCGTCGTACTTCTGCTCAAGTTCCGCGATACCGGTTCCGGTGAGCGTCGAGTAGATCGTGAGCAGGTTGCTGACGCCCGGCTTGTTCTCGGTGTCGTACTTGATCACCGTGTCGGTGTCGGTGACCGCGCTCTTGACCTTCTTCGCCGTGGCCTTCGGCTCGTCGAGGAGGTTGATCAGGCCCTTCGGGGTGGACGCCGACTTGCTCATCTTGATCGTCGGGTCCTGAAGGTCGTAGATCTTCGCGGTCTCCTTGAGGATGTACGCCGACGGGAGCCTGAAGGTGTCCCCGTAGCGGCCGTTGAAGCGCTCCGCGAGGTCGCGGGTCAGCTCGATGTGCTGGCGCTGGTCCTCGCCCACCGGGACCTCGTGGGCCTGGTACAGCAGGATGTCGGCGACCTGGAGGATCGGGTACGTGAACAGGCCGACGGTGGCGCGGTCGGCGCCCTGCTTGGCCGACTTGTCCTTGAACTGCGTCATGCGGGACGCCTCACCGAAGCCGGTCAGGCAGTTCATGATCCAGCCGAGCTGGGCGTGCTCGGGGACGTGGCTCTGGACGAACAGCGTGCAGCGCTCGGGGTCGAGCCCGGCGGCGAGCAGCTGGGCCGCGGCGAGCCGGGTGTTGGCGCGCAGGTCCGCCGGGTCCTGCGGGACCGTGATCGCGTGCAGGTCCACGACCATGTAGAACGCGTCGTGGGACTCCTGAAGGGCCACCCACTGGCGGACGGCGCCCAGGTAGTTGCCGAGGTGGAACGAGCCCGCGGTGGGCTGGATCCCGGAGAGCACGCGCGGACTGTCACCGGCGGCGGAGCGGAGACGATCAGAGGCCATGCTCAGCATTCTCTCAGGTGTCGCCCGTTGGTCGAGAACTGGTTCGCGACGGGTGGGAACCGATGCGGTCCGGGCGGTGTACCAAAGGTGTGAGTGCACGGGGGAAGGCCCTGGAGCGAGCTCCGGGGCGTACGGCGGGGCGGGCGCTTGAGGGGGACGGCATCGGCGTCGACGAGGCGGCGGTCATCGCGCGGGTGCGCGCCGGGGAGCCGGAGGCGTACGCCGAGCTGGTGCGCGCCTTCACCGGCGTGGCGCTGCGGGCGGCCGCCGCGCTCGGCGCGGGCGCGGACGCGGAGGACGTGGTGCAGCAGTCCTTCTTCAAGGCGTACTGCGCCCTGGGCCGGTTCCGGGACGGCTCGGCGTTCAAGCCGTGGCTGCTCTCGATCGTCGCCAATGAGACGAGGAACACAGTGCGTTCGGCGGCGCGGCGGCGCTCGGTGGTGGGCCGCGAGGCGCTGTACGCCGAGGCGGAGCCGTTGATACCGGAATCGGCGGACCCGGCGGTCGCGACCCTGGACCGCGAGCGCCGGACCACGCTCCTGTCCGCCCTCGACCACCTCAGCGAGCACCACCGCATGGTCGTGACGTACCGCTACCTCCTGGACATGGACGAAGCGGAGACGGCCCAGGCACTCGGCTGGCCCCGGGGCACGGTCAAGTCCCGCCTGAACCGAGCCCTGCGCAAGCTGGAGCGGCTGCTTCCGGAGGGAGCGGGAGGAGACGGCGGAGAGGGCGGAGAGGGCGGCGCAGTGGGAGAGGGAGGTGACAGGCGTGGGTGAAGGGGACGAGCGGGACGAGCGGGAGCGTCTGCTGCCGGAGGAGCTGCGGGCGCTCGGGCGGGCCCTGGACCGGCCGGAGAGCGGCGAGACGATGGTCGAGCGGGTCCTGGCCCAGATAGTGGCCGAGGGCGCCGTGCCCCGGCGGCCCGGCCCCGGCGCGCGGCTCCGCGACGGCGGGCGGCGGCTGCGGCACGGCCTGCGGGCGCGGTGGCGGTCGGTCACGGCGTCGGCGTGCGCCCTGCTCACGGTGCTCGCGCTGACGCCGCCGGTGCGGGCGGCTGTCTCCGACTGGTTCGACTGGTTCGACTTCGGCGGCGTCGAGGTGCGGTACGACCCGTCGCCGCCGACGTCGGCCGCGGGCACGCCGGGGTGCGGGGCGTCGCCGGTGTCGCTGGCGCGGGCCGAGCGTGCGGCCGGGTTCCGGCCCGTCGTGCCGAAGGCCCTCGGCGAGCCGGACGCGGCGGCGGTCACGCGCGGACCGGGCGACCGCTTCCTGATCACGCTGTGCTGGCGCGAGGGCGGCCGGACGGTCCGGCTCGACGAGTTCCCCGCGCAGCTGGACCCGGGCTTCACCAAGCGGCTCGACGTGCGCCCCGACTGGGAGGACATCGGCGTCGGGATGGCGCTGTGGTTCGCCCGCCCGCACCGCCTGGAGTTCTGGATGCGGGACGCCGAGGGCGAGCAGTGGACGCGCACGGAGCGGACGGCGGGCCCGACGCTGCTGTGGACGCACGGCGAGGACCAGGACCTGACGCTGCGGCTCGAAGGGGTGGCGTCGAAGGATCGGGCGCTCGGCGTGGCGCGGTCGGTCCCGAGGTAGCCGGTGGCCCCGGTCCGAGATCGGTGGGCCGGGGGTGGGAACCCGCGGGGCTCGGGCGGTGTACCAGAAGTGAAGTCGGCGCGGAGGGGCCGCGCCGGGGAGCCGCAGGGGGTCACAGATGCGAGGAGTACGAGGAGTACGAGGAGTAGAGGGAGCGATGGTGCTGATGACGGCGCTGGCGGCCGTGCTCCTTGGGGCGTCCGGGGCGGCGGCGGGCGGACCGACGAGCGTGCTGGTGGTGTCGCCGGAGAGCGCCCGGACGGCCTCGCTCTACGCCAGCCACAGGCAGTACGAGGAGTTGGAGTCCCTCCTGGGCGCTGCGGAAGGAGGCACCCGCAGCCAGCCACCGGACCTGGGCCTGGCCACATCCCGCCAGGTCAACGTCACCTGGCTGATCCACGACGTGCGCCCATGGCGAGTGGACCGGGTGTACGCGAAGCCGACCGCCCCCAAGCGGGCGGACCGGACGATATGGATCCACACGACGACGGACATGGAGTCCCTGACCGGCCGCTGGCACAAGGCGGCCAACCCCACGGCCCTGCGCGCCCTCCTGAACGACCTGGACGTCCTGGGCCCCAAGTCCAAGAACGGCACCGACGGAGTAGCCCCACCGTCCACATGGAAGATTCCCAAGGCCGAGAAGCCGGACGCGGCCGCCACGCCCCGCACCACCGACACGGGCTGGCACTGGGCGATACCGAGCGCGGCGGCCGGGGCGGCCATAGGCGCCGCGTCGGTCTGGCACCTACGCCGACGCGGAGAGCCGGAGAACACGACCCCCCACCAGGAACTCCTGGACGCCTAAGGCCACACCCACAGCACCCACACAGACACCGGAACCGGCGACCGCACAGGCACAGGCACAGGCGACCGCATCCGCACAGACACAGGCACCGGCACCGGCACCGGCACCAGAGCCCAGCGACACCGGCACCTGCGACCGCACCAGAGCCCAGCGGCAGCGGCCACCGGCCAACGGCCACCAGTCAGCGGCAGCCGCACCGGCACCGGCCAACGGCCACCAGCCACCGGCCAACGGCAGCCGCACCGGCACCGGCCAACGGCCACCAGCCACCGGCCAACGGCAGCCGCACCGGCACCGGCACCGGCCACCGGCCACCGGCCACCGGCCACCGGCCACCGGCCACCGGCCAACGGCAACGGCAACGGCAACGGCAACGGCAACGGCAACGGCAACGGCAACGACAGCGACAGCGACAGCGACAGCGACAGCGACAGCGACAGCCGCCAACGGCGGATCACCCCCGCGAGGGGCGTTCCCCGGCCGGTCGAGAGTCACGGGCGGGCGGGTGGGAAAGAATCCGCCGCGCGCAGCGCAGGCGAAACCCCCCACCGACCCGCACCCGCACCCGCACCCGCCCCCTCACCCACCCACCCACCACCAACCAGAAACTCAACCAACCGCAAGCCCCGGCGCAGGAAACGCCGCCATCAACTCCCCCACCTCACCGCGAATCTTCCCCAGCGCATCCTCATCCGCCTCGCGACAAGCCCGCACACCCCGGTCGATCCAGTCGGCCACGACATCCATGTGCTCGGTGCCCAGACCACGGGAGGTGAGGGAAGGGGTACCGATCCGCACGCCGGAGGGGTCGAACGGCTTGCGGGGATCGAAGGGAACGGTGTTGTAGTTGACGACGATCCCGGCCCGGTCAAGGGCCTTCGCGGCGACCTTGCCCGGCACGTCCTTGGGCGTGAGGTCCATCAGGATCAGATGGTTGTCGGTGCCGCCGGAAACAAGATCGAAGCCACGGGCGAGCAGCGCCTCCGCGAGGGCCTTCGCGTTGGCGACGACGGCCCGGGCGTAATCACGGAAGGAGGTCTGGGAGGCCTCGTGGAGGGCGACGGCGATGGCGGCGGTGGTCTGGTTGTGGGGACCGCCCTGGAGACCGGGGAAGACGGCCTTGTCGATGACCTTGGCATACTCCTCGCGGGCGAGGAGCATCGCGCCGCGCGGCCCGCGGAGGGTCTTGTGGGTGGTCGTGGAGACGACGTCGGCGTACGGCACGGGTGAGGGGTGGGCGCCGCCGGCGACGAGCCCGGCGATGTGGGCGATGTCGGCGACGAGCACGGCCCCGGCCTCGCGGGCGATCTCGGCGAAGGCGGCGAAGTCGATGGTGCGGGGCAGGGCGGTGCCGCCGCAGAAGATCAGCTTGGGCCGTTCCTTGAGGGCGAGGTCACGCACGGCGTCGAAGTCGATGAGCCCGTTGTCCTCGCGGACGCCGTACTGCACGCCGCGGAACCACGTGCCGGTGGCGGAGACGCCCCAGCCGTGGGTGAGGTGGCCGCCCATGGGCAGGGCCATGCCCATGACGGTGTCGCCGGGCTCGGCGAAGGCGAGGTAGACGGCGAGGTTGGCCGGGGAGCCGGAGTAGGGCTGGACGTTGGCGTGATCGGTGCCGAAGAGGGCCTTGGCGCGGGCGACGGCGAGGCGCTCGACCTGGTCGATGTTCTGCTGGCCCTCGTAGTAGCGGCGGCCGGGGTAGCCCTCGCTGTACTTGTTCTGCAGGACGGTGCCGGAGGCTTCGAGGACGGCGGCGGAGACGTAGTTCTCGCTGGGGATCAGGCGGAGCGTGTCGGCCTGGAGGCGCTCCTCGGCGGTGACGAGGGCGGCGAGTTCGGGATCGGTGGCGGTGAGGGCGGGGTGCTGGTGGGCAGGGGGCTGGGTCATGGCTTCCTCCGGGGGCGAGCGGGGTGGTGTCCGGTCGTGGTCCCGGGGTGCCCAGGCGGGCGGCACCTCGAAGGTCGTGCCTCGCACGGCTCCCTCAGGGTCGATTCCCTGTGCGCCAGTCGCCGTGCTGTGAAAACCAGCCTATCGGGCGCTCCACTGTGTAGTGGTTCTTCGTCCAGGATGCGAGCGACGATGGAGACGATAGGAATCGGGCCACGCGCCCGTCCTGCACCGGAAGTACGCGCACTGCGCCCCAAGTAGCCGTAAGACATCGCACAACGGAGTGCGAACGCGAGAAATGGAGCCCCCGTGACCGCTACGGAAGACCTCATCGCCTCGGCCGAAGCGCACAGCGCGCACAACTACCACCCCCTGCCCGTCGTGGTGGCGTCGGCGGAGGGGGCCTGGATGACGGACGTGGAGGGCCGTCGCTACCTGGACATGCTCGCCGGCTATTCGGCGCTCAACTTCGGGCACGGCAACCGGCGGCTCATCGAGGCCGCGGAGAAGCAGCTGCGGCGGGTGACGCTGACGTCGCGCGCCTTCCACCACGACCGGTTCGCGGAGTTCTGCGCGCGGCTCGCGCAGCTGTGCGGCAAGGAGATGGTGCTGCCGATGAACACGGGCGCGGAGGCCGTGGAGACGGCGGTGAAGACCGCCCGGAAGTGGGGTTATCGCGTCAAGGGCGTGCCGGACGGGCGGGCGCGGATCGTGGTGGCGAGCAACAACTTCCACGGCCGCACGACGACGATCGTCAGCTTCTCGACGGACCCGGAGGCGCGCGCCGACTACGGCCCGTTCACGCCGGGATTCGACATCGTGCCGTACGGCGACCTGGCGGCGCTGCGCGCGGCAGTCACGGACGAGACGGTGGCGGTGCTGCTCGAACCGATCCAGGGGGAGGCCGGGGTCCTGGTGCCGCCCGCCGGCTATCTGCCGGGGGTGCGGGAGCTGACGCGGGAGCGCGGGGTCCTCTTCATCGCGGACGAGATCCAGTCGGGGCTCGGCCGGACGGGCCGGACGTTCGCGTGCGAGCACGAGGGCGTGGTGCCGGACATGTACGTCCTGGGCAAGGCGCTCGGCGGCGGTGTCGTGCCGGTGTCGGCGGTGGTGGCGGACACGGATGTGCTCGGCGTCTTCCGGCCCGGGGAACACGGGTCGACGTTCGGCGGGAATCCGCTGGCGTGCGCGGTGGCCCTCGAGGTCGTGGCGCTCCTGGAGACGGGCGAGTTCCAGCAGCGGGCGACGGAGCTCGGCGAGCATCTGCACGCGGAGCTCGGCCTGTTGACGGAGTCCGGCCGGGTCACCGAGGTGCGCGGGCGCGGCCTGTGGGCGGGCGTGGACATCGACCCGGCGTGCGGCACGGGCCGGGACGTCTCCGAGAAGCTGATGGACCGCGGCGTCCTGGTGAAGGACACGCACGGGGCGACCATCCGGATCGCGCCCCCGCTGGTGATCAGCAAGGACGACCTGGACTGGGGCCTCGACCAGCTGCGGGCGGTGCTCGGCTGAGGGAGCGGGCCGTGGCGCGGTCGGCGTCGGTGCGCTCGGCCGGGGGCAGTGGGGCGCCCTCGGCCGGGCGGATAGCCCGGTGACCTGCGCCATAGCCGGATTTCCAAGATCTCCTTGACCCTCACATCAGTGTGAACGTTGAACGATAAGTGCCGTGCACAGCGCACGGCCACACCACACACTGAAGGTGAGCATCATGGACAACAAGCTCTACGACTACAGCCCGATCACCGAGCGCGAGCCGATCCACTGGCCCGAAGGCAAGCGCGTCGCCTTCTACATCGGCCTGAACATCGAGCACTTCGAGATCGACAAGCCGTCCACGAGCATCTACCCGGGCACCGCGGAGCTCACCCCCGACCCGCTCAACCACGGCTGGCGGGACTACGGGGCGCGCGTGGGCTTCTGGCGCATGCTGGAGACCCTGGACCGGCACGGCGTCCGCGCCAGCGTCCTGCTCAACTCGGACGTCGGCGACCGCTACCCGCAGATCATCAAGGCGGGCCAGGAGCGCGACTGGGCCTGGCTCGCACACGGCAGGACCAACTCGATCCTGCACACCGACATGACGGAGGACGAGGAGCGCGCGTTCCTCAAGGACGTCGTCGGGACGATCGAGCGGACGACGGGGAAGCGGCCGCGCGGCTGGATGGGCCCGGGCCTGACCGAGACCCACAACACCCCGCACCTGCTCAAGGAGTTGGGCCTCGACTACGTCCTGGACTGGACGGCCGACGACCAGCCGTTCGACCTGAACGTGCCGGGCATGCTGAGCGTGCCGTACACGGTCGAGCTGAACGACATCGGCCTGTTCGTCGTGAAGAGCACGTCGGGCCCGGAGTTCGTCCAGATGATCAAGGACCAGGTCGACCAGCTGCACGCCGACGCGGAGGCCACGGACAGCGGGCGCGTCATGCCGCTCGCCCTGCACCCCTTCGTCATCGGCCAGGGCTTCCGCAACAAGTACCTCGACGAGGCCCTGGAGTACGTGGTCAACCACCCCGGCGTGTGGACGACGACGTCGGACGAGATCGCGGAGCACTTCCGCAGCCGGCGGGGCTGAGTCCGGTCGGCGACGCGGAGTGCGGTCTTGCCCCGGAGCGTTCGGCACGGAACCCTCGGATTGCCTCACCAGTCCCTTTCGGAACGGTGCCTCGTTGGGCCACGGTGGCATCGACCGATGCCGGGAACGGAGAAGCTCTGTGCGAATGACCGACATCCAGCGCTGCGAGGTCCGTCCCGGACGGGTCGTGGAGTGGACGCTGCACCCGACGGCCATCGAGGCGGCGGCCGGCCTGCCGGAGGACACCCGGCCGCCCGCCTACGTGCAGGAGTCCCACGTACGCACGGCGCGTTCCGTACGCGAGGACGGCCTGTTCGTACCGACCTGGCTCGGCGCGGCCTTCGACCTCGCCGGGCCGGTCGACATCGAAGCCCTCCAGGAGGCGCTGCGGGCCTGGACCCTGCGGCACGAGACGCTGCGCAGCGGCTTCCGCTGGGTCGACGGCGAGCTGAGCCGGTTCACGCTGTCCGCCGCCGACGTCGCGCTGCACCGCGAGGACGTCGGCGGCTTCGCCGACGCGGGCACCCTCACCCGCTACCTGGAGGACCGCTTCGACAGCGCCGCGAACGCGCTCAGCTGGCCCAACTTCATCTACGCCGCGGTGATCAGGGACGACGGCGCGAGCGTCTACGCGGCGTTCGACCACAGCAACGTGGACGCGTACTCGATGTACCGCCTGCCCGCCGAGCTCCACGAGCTGTACGCGGCCGCCCGCGAGGGCCGCACCGACACGACGGCGCCGGTCGCCAGCTACGTCGACTTCTGCGCGATCGAGCGGACCAACGCCGACCGGATCGACGACACGCACGAGATCGTCGCCCGCTGGCGCGAGTTCATCGCCCGGTGCGGCGGGACGCTGCCGAACTTCCCCGTCGACCTCGGCCTCGACCCCGAGGGCCCGCTGCCCACCCAGAAGCTGCTGCGCGCACCGCTCGCGGACGACGCGGACGCGGCGGCCTTCGAGGCGTACTGCCGCCCGTACGGCGGCAGCCTGGTCGGCATCCTCGCCGCCACCGCCCTCGTCCTGCACAAGCTCGGCGGCGAGCCGGTGTACCGCGCCGTCGTGCCGTTCCACACCCGGGTGAAGTCCCAGTGGCAGGAGTCCCTCGGCTGGTACGTGGGCGGGGCGCCCATCGAGATCCCCCTCGCGCAGACGCCCGACTTCGACAGCGCGCTGCGCCTGGTCCGTGACCAGCTGCGCAGGAACAAGCCGCTCTCCCGCATCCCCATCGCCCGCGTCCTGAGCCAGCTCGGCGCCGACTTCCGGCCAACGTCCCCGGACCTGTACTCCATCGTCTCGTTCGTCGACACCCGGGGCATCCCCGGCTCGGAGAGCTGGCCGGACATGAAGGCGTACGGCCTGGTCCGCGTCTCCTACGGCGACAAGGTGTGCGCGTGGGTCGCCCGGTTCCACGACGGCCTGCACTTCTCCGCCCGCCACCCGGACACGGACACGGCGCACAAGAGCATGCGGCTGTACGTGGAGGGGGTGCGGGAACACATCACGGCGACGGCGCGCGCGGCAGCCGCGCGCGCCGTGTGACCTTCGGTCAGGAGAACACGACCGAGCGGAGCTTGAGGCGCTCGCTGCCGTACCCGGTGTGCGGGCGCAGGCTGAACCAGTCGCCCTCGCAGTCCGGCTCCGTGAAGACCACGGCCGTCGCGTCCGTCCGGTTGCGCGGGGAGTGAGCCGGCGAGCTGGAACCCGGGTCGGCCACCTCCGGCAGGGTGATGCACTCCCCGCTCTCCGGGTCGTCGAGGACAGCGATCCGGGGCGTGCCGTCGAGGCCGGTGTACGTGTACTGGAACTGGCCGTCGGCCGCGGCGGCCGACGTGGGCAGGGTGACGATCAGGGTCAGGGCACCCGCGGCGGCGGCCAGGGCGGTGCGGAAGCGCATGTGCGCGGTCCTCTCGGAGAGTGGTGACTGCAACGGGCCTTTCGCTGCCCACCCGGCTGTCCGCGCATGCCGTGACTCACCCGGACGAGGGGGCGGACGAGGGGCGCGGACGAGGGGCGCACACCCCGGCCGCCCGCGCCGACTTCCCGGCCGCCCCACCTCGCGTTCCCGACCCCCGGCTCCGGCTTCCCGGCCGCCCGGGACCGTACCCCCTGGGCGCCACCACCCCCGTCAGGAACCGTGGCACCCATGACCCACACACGCATGACGTCGGCGCGCCTCGGCCGCGCGGCCCTGGCCGCCGCTGCCGCCCTCGCCGTCTTCACCGCCCTGCCCGCCGCCACCGCCCACGCCGCCACCGGCACGTTCTTCTACCACTCGTCGCAGTCCGGCGACCTGGAGATCGAGGACCCGGACAACGGGGAGTGCTACCTCCTCCTCCAGGGCGCGGACAGCGTCAGGAACCGCACGGACGCCGTGGCCCGGGTGTACTACGACCAGGGCTGCGAGGAACTCGCGGACACCCTGGTCCCCGGGGACGGCCGCCCCTTCACCGATCCCCTCGCGCGCGGCGTGACGTTCGGCTGAGCGGCCGTACCGTCCGCTACCGCACCGCCCACTTGAGGGGCTCCTTGTAGAAGCCCTGCGAGTAGGTGACGTTCTTGACCTCGGTGGTGGCGGGGATCAGATAGGGCTCGCACACGGTGCGCTCCTCGCCCTTCTTCCAGATGTCGTCGCCACCGAGCGTCTTCGCGCCGTCGTTGCCCTTGCAGTCGGCGGGCATGCTGGAGAGGCTGCCGATGACGATGAACTTCGTGGCGGGGGTGCCGCTGACGGTCTCGGCCCCGATGTCGCTCATCACCATCGGCCCCTTGACCGCGTCACCGCCGACGTGCTTGGCCTTGACGTAGATCCAGGCGACCTTCTTGTCCTTGTACTTCTTCTCGTCGTCGAGTTCCTTGAGGTCGGCCGGCTTGCCGAGGGTGACCTTCGTCGGGGTGAGGGAGAACTTGCCGGTCTTCTTGTAGCGGGTGATCTCCTGCACGGGGCCCGCCTGGCCGAGCTTGAGGTCCTTGGGGGCCTCGCTCGCCTCCTGGGCGCCGCCCGCGTGACCGCCCTTCTTGTCCTTCTTGCCGCCGTCGCAGGCGGCCAGGCTGACGGCGGTGACCGCCGCGAGGGCCACGAGGCCGAGGCGCCGACGGTGTGCTCGCTGGATTCGCTGGATGTTCATGAGGTGCTTTCCGATCGTGTTTCAGAGGATCACATGAGGGACGAAGCGGGCGTACTCGTCCGTGACGAGGCCCGACGACTCCCGGATGCCGAGCCCCGCCGCCTCGTTCCCGACGACCCACGCGCCGAGCACGACGCGGTTGCCGTCGAAGTCGGCGAGGGGTGCCAACTCCTGGTAGCAGCAGGGCTCTTCGCGTACGACGGGAGCGGCGCCCGGCTCGTGCACGGTGACGCCCGCGCCCTCGCGGCCGAGCAGCGGCTTGGCCACGTATCCCGGCCGTTCGGCCAGCTCGCGCGGGCCGTCCAGGTACGCGGGGAGCAGGTTCGGATGCCCCGGATAGAGCTCCCAGAGGACCGCGAGCAGCGCCTTGTTGGAGAGGAGCATCTTCCAGGCGGGCTCGATCCACAGCGTCGTGCCCGTGCCGCCGCCGTTGTCGAGGGTCTCCAGGACGTACGGGGCGAAGCGGTCCGTCGTCAGCCACTCCCAGGGGTACAGCTTGAAGCAGGAGCGGATGAAGCGGAGCTTCTTGTCGACGAAGCGGCGCGAGAGCCGGTCCCAGCCGATGTCCTCGACGGCAATGGAGTCCGTGGTGAGGCCCGCCTGGTCGGCGGTCTCGCGCAGGTACGCGACCGTCATCAGGTCCTCGCCGAGCTCGTCGCCCGCCGAGTGCGCGAAGTGCACGGGCCCGCCGGGCGGCAGCAGCCGCGCCTGCTTGCGCCAGGCGTCGACCAGGCGCTCGTGCAGGGAGTTCCACTGGTCGGCGCCGGGGAAGCGCTCCTCCATCCAGAACCACTGCGGGCTCGCCGCCTCGACGAGCGACGTCGGGGTGTCGGCGTTGTACTCCAGGAGCTTGGCCGCGCCCACGCCGTCGTAACGGAGGTCGAACCTGCCGTACAGGGACGGCAGTTCGTCCCGGCGGTGCCATGCCTCCGTGACGAGCGCGGCGAGGCGCGGCTCGGTGATGCCGAGGTCGGCGAGGCGGTCCCGCTCGACGATGTGCCCGGCCGCCGCGAGGCACATGGCGTGCAGCTCCTCGACGACCTCCTCCAGGGCCTCGATCTCTGCGATGCCGAAGACGTAGTACGCGGACTCGTCCCAGTACGGGCGCAGGGAGCCGTCGGGGTGGCGGGTGAGCGGGTAGATGAGCCCCTGCTCCTCGACGGTCCGCTGCCAGCCGGGGCGCGGGGTGATGGTGCGGCGTTCCACGGCGGCGGCCCTCAGCCGCCGCCGCTGCCCGAGCAGCCGAAGCCGTCCCGGTCGACGGCCTCGCTGCGGCTGAACGTGCCGTCGTCGGCGTAGCGCCCGGTGACGTCCGGGTCGTAGTACCAGGCGGCGTCGGTGCGGGTGGTTCCGGCGCCGGTCCTGCACAGTTTGTCCTTGACGACCCGGTAGCCGCTGACCAGGTCGTAGCTGTCCCGGTCCACGCAGCGCCTGTCCGGCTCCGAGCCGCAGGACGTGAGCGCGGCGGCGAGGACGCCCATGGAGCCGAGGGCGACGGTGCTCGAGCGCAGCCGACGCCGCCGCTCCGGTATCTGTTCCGGTATCTGTTCCGGTATCTGTTCCGGTGTTGCCATGCCTTGCTGACACTCCCCCGTGTCGTGACGTGAAACGGCGGTCAGCTTAAAGAGGCCGTGCTCCGCCGCGCCAACCGGGCTGCCGCCTCACGCGCTCGCGTCGTCGTACCGGGTCCGGTTTGCCAGGACCTCGTCCATGTTCTCCTCCGCCCAGGCCTTGATCGCGCGCATCAGGGGGATCAGGCTCTCGCCGAGCGGGGTGAGGGCGTAGTCGACGCGGACCGGGACCGTCGGCGTGACGGTGCGGGTGATCAGGCCGTCCCGTTCGAGGTTGCGGAGGCTCTGGGTGAGCATCTTCTGGCTGACGCTGGCGAGTTTCCGGGACAGGTCGGTGTAGCGCTGGGGGCCGTCGGCGAGCGCGTTGACGATGAGGCTGACCCATTTGTTGCTGATGCGGTCCAGGAGGTGCCGGGCCGGGCACTCGGCGAGGTAGGCGTCGTAGGCGGCCGCCGCGGCGGCCGCAGTGGCCGCGGTGGCCGCGGTTGCACGCGCAGTCGTCACGGCGGGCGTCGTCGTCATGTCTCCCCTTCGCGTTCGGTACGCACCTTGAAGTGCCTTCTTCCCCCTGGAGAGTAGCTCTCCATAGGGTCGCTGAACAGGTGATCGCAACCGGACGGAAGGGGAGCACGCATGCGCGCGGTAGTGGTGCGGACGGTGGGCGGGCCGGAGGCCCTGGAGATCGTGGACGTGCCGGTGCCCGTGCCCGGCGCCGGGCAGGTGCGGGTGCGGGTCGAGGCCGCCACGGTCAACCCGGTCGACGCGGCGACGCGCTCCGGGGACCTGGTCTCGGCGGGCCTGCTGCCGCCCCGGGACGTCATCGGGATCGGCTGGGACGTCGCCGGGCGCGTGGACGAAGTCGGGGCGGGGGTGACGGAGTTCGCGCCGGGAGACCGGGTGATCGGGGTGCGGGACCGCCTCGACCTGTCGCTCGGTACGTACGCCGAGTACGTGGTCCTGGACGCCACCGCCGTCGCGGCGGCCCCCTCCCGCCTCTCCCCCGCCGAAGCCGCGACCCTCCCCCTGAACGGCCTCACCGCCCTCCAGGCCCTGGACCGGCTCGGCCTGGAACCCGGGGCGACCCTCCTGGTGACGGGCGCGGCCGGTGCGGTGGGCGGCTTCGCCGTGGAGCTGGCCGCGCTGCGGGGCCTGCGGGTGGTGGGGTCCGCCGGGGAAGGGGACGAGGCGTTCGTGCGGGCGGCGGGGGCGCGGTGGTTCGTGCCGCGGTCGCGCGAGGTCGCAGAGGCGGTGCGGGAGTTGGTGCCGGGGGGTGTGGACGCCGTCCTCGACGCGGCCGTCGTCGGGATGCCCGCGCTGGGGGCCGTGCGCAATCGCGGCGCCTTCGTCTCCGTCGTCGGCGGCGCCGCGCCCGTCCCGCTGCGCGGGATCACCGTGATCGAGCAGTGGATCGCCGCCGACGCCGACGAGCTCGGCCGGCTGGCGTCGCTGGCCGATGCGGGGCGGCTCACGGTGCGGGTGGCCGGGACGATGCCGTTGCGGGAGGCGGCGGGGGCGCATCGGCGGCTTGCGGAGGGGGGTGTGCGGGGGCGTCTTGTCCTGACGCCTTGAGCGGGGGCGTCTTGGCCCGACGCCATGAGCGGCCCCCTGCCCCGTAGCCCTGTAGACCCGTAGGCCCGTACGCCCGTACGCGTTGAGCGGCCCCAGCCGGAGCTCCGGAAACTCCCTCCCCTAAAGTCACTTCGTGACTCTTGGGATGATTTGCGCGCTCGGTTCGGCGGTCTGCTTCGGCATGGCCTCGGTGTTGCAGGCGGTCGCGGCGCGCTCGACCGCGCCCGGCACGGGGTCCGGGGTCGACCCGGCGCTGCTGTGGCGGGCGGCGCGGCAGTGGCGGTACGTGGCCGGGCTCGCCCTCGACGGCCTCGGTTTCCTGCTCCAGGTCGTGGCCCTGCGGTCCCTCCCCATCTACACCGTCGGCGCCGCCCTCGCCGCGTCGCTCGCCGTGACGGCGGTGGTCGCGGCGCGGCTCCTGCGGGTGCGGCTCAGCGGGGTCGAGTGGGGCGCCGTCGGCGTCGTCTGCGCCGGGCTCGCCATGCTGGGGCTCGCGTCCGGCGACGAGGGGGACAAGGGCGGCTCCACGGGTCTTCGGTTCGCGATCCTCGGCATCGCCCTGGCGGTACTCCTCCTCGGCGCCGTGGCCGGGCGCCTTCCGGACCGGGCCCGTGCGGTGGCTCTCGGCCTCGGGGCCGGGTGCGGCTTCGGCGTCGTGGAGGTCGCCGTCCGGCTCATCGACGACGTCTCGCCGGGGGCGGTCGTCGCCAACCCCGCCGCGTACGCCCTCCTCCTCGGCGGAGGCGCCGCCTTCCTGCTCCTCACCTCCGCCCTCCAGCGCGGCTCGGTGACCGCCGCGACGGCGGGCATGGTCATCGGCGAGACCATCGGGCCCGCCCTCGTGGGCGTCGTGTGGCTCGGGGACCGGACGCGGGACGGGCTCGGGTGGCTGGCCGTGCTCGGGTTCGGGGTGGCGGTGGCCGGGGCGCTGGCGCTGGCGCGGTTCGGGGAGGCACCGGAGGGTCCGGAGGGACCGGAGGGACCGGCTTCACCCTTGACCTCAAGTCCCCTTTAACTCCTACGGTCCCGACGGACGGAGATCAACGGACCGCAGGAGGAACACGTCATGACTGTGTTGGTGACCGGAGCGACTGGCCGCGTCGGCCGCGAGGTGGTCGGCCATCTGCTGAAGCGCGGCGAGAAGGTCCGCGCCCTGACCCGCAAGCCGGAGTCGGCCCGACTCCCCGACGGAGTCGAGGTCGTGGCCGGCGACCTCTCGATCCCCTCCTCCCTCGCCCCCGCCCTGGAGGGAGTGACCGGCCTGCACCTGATGACGAGCGCGAACGGCGAGCCGGTCCCCGACGAGGTCGCCGCCGGGATCGTCGCGGCGGCGGAGCGCGCGGGCGTGCGGCACGTGACCGTGCTGTGGAGCGGGGTGGAAGGCGCCGTCGAGCGGGCCCTGGCCGAGAGCCGCCTCGGCTGGACCGTCCTCGAACCCGTCGAGTTCATGTCCAACGCGCTCGACTGGGCGGACTCCCTCCGCACCGAGGGCGTGGCCCGTCTCCTCGGGGACCGGCCCGGCGCGCTCGTCCACGAGTCCGACATGGGCGAGGTGGCCGCGGTCGCCCTCGTGGAGTCCCTGGCCGGTGACGGCCGCCATGCCGCCCAGCGGTACGTACTGACTGGCCCCGAAGCGCTTACTCCCGCCGAGCGGGTCCGCGCCCTCAGTGACGCCCTCGGCCGCGACCTCCGCTTCGAGGAGCTCACCGAGGAGCAGGCCCGCGACCTCGTCCGCGCGACGGGGGCCTCCGAGGAGGGCGTCGACCACGTGGTGGGCTGGTATCTGAACCCGCCCGTCATCGCGTACACCGTGTCGCCCGCGGTCGAGCGG
The DNA here is from genome assembly GCF_042740445.1 of Streptomyces sp. NPDC059003. Taxonomy (NCBI): domain Bacteria; kingdom Bacillati; phylum Actinomycetota; class Actinomycetes; order Kitasatosporales; family Streptomycetaceae; genus Streptomyces; species Streptomyces sp. NPDC059003. The sequence goes on from NZ_JBHYJH010000078.1 coordinate 43,685, forward strand.
GTCACCGGGCACCCGGCCCTCACCTTCGCCCAGTGGGCGAAGGAGCACGCCGACTCCTTCCGCTGAGCCTGACCGGGTCGTCGGTGTGGCGCAGCCCTCGCGGGGCGCCCCAGTCCCGCCCCTTTATCCAAATCCAGGGGGCTCCGCCCCCTGGACC
>NZ_JBHYJH010000079.1:0-43453 GCF_042740445.1 Streptomyces sp. NPDC059003
GTGCGGAGAATCGATCCGATTCTCCGCACCACGCCTCGCGTGCTAGGGCCGTACGGGCTGCACCGGCTGTACCGGGGGCGGTACGGCGCGGTGGCTCAGCAGCTCAGCGGCCGGACGCGGCCCGCCCGCGGCGGTAGAGGACCATGCCTCCGGCCAGCAGGCCCGCGCTCGTGGCCGCCGCGGCGACGAGGTCCGCCTCCGTGCCGGTCGCCGCGAGCTGCTCGCCCGCAGGGGCGACCGCGGCCGGTGGGCGCGGCGGGGTCTCGGTGCTGACCCGGACGGGCGGCTCCGCGGGCCGGGGCGCCGGGACGTGCTCCTCGGGGCGGTGGGGGGCCGGGGGCTTCGAGGGCTGCTCCGGGGGCCGTGCCTTCGGCGGGCGTGGCGCGGGCGGCTCTTCCACGGGCGGCTCGTCCACGGGCGCCTGGGGCTTGGTGCCGCAGTTGTTGCCGAACGCCGGGTTGAGGGCTGCGGCCGCGTCCACGGTGTTGCCACAGGCGTTCACCGGTACGTCCACCGGGGCTTGGGCGCTGTTGCCCGACAGCACGCCGGGGGAGCCGGAGACCTCGCTGTGGGCGGATGCGCCCGGCTCCGGGGACTCGTGGCGGTGGTGGGTGGTGGCGCGCGGGGTGGAGCGTTCTGCGGCGGCCGGGACGGAGTGGTGGGCGGCGGCCGGGGCGGGGCGTTCGGCGGCTGCTGGGGCGGCGTGGTGGGCGGCGGCCGGGGCGGGCCGTTCGGCGGCTGCTGGGGCGGGGCGGTGGGCAGCGGGGGCCGGGGCGGGGCGGGCCGTGCGGGCGGCGGAGCTCGGGGCGGGCCGGTGCTCGGAGCGGTACTCGGAGCGGTGCTCGTCGCGGTGGCCGGAGCGGGCGGCGGCGTCCTGGGCGGGGGCCTTGGTGCCGCAGTTGTTGCCGAACGCCGGGTTGGCGGCCGCGGCCGCGTCCACGGTGTTGCCACAGGCGTTCACCGGCACCTCGATCGGGGCCGACACGCTGTTGCCCGACAGGATGCCGGGAGAACCATGGGCCTGTCCGCTCGCGTCGGCGGCGAGGGCGGAGGAGCCGGACAGGGACAGGATGCTCGACGCCGCGGCGGCGGAGAGCACTCCCTTGCTGAGGGCCTGGCGCAATCTACTGATCTTCCTCTGTGCGGTGGAGCCGGCCTTGGCACCGGAACGGGACGCCAAGGCCGGCAGTGGCGCAGCTGAGCAGCTGGGCGGCTGCGTCAGTCGTTGACGCAGGTGTTGCCGAACGCCGGGTTCAGCAGCGCGATGATGTCGATGGTGTTGCCGCACACGTTGACGGGCACGTGGACGGGGACCTGGACGACGTTGCCGGAGAGGACGCCCGGGGAGCCGTGGGCGCCACCCTTCGCGTCAGCGTCGGCGAACGCCGGGGCGGCCATGCCCAGGGCCAGCACGGCACCAGCAGCGATCGTTGCGCTCTTCTTGAGCATCTCTTCTTTTCCCTTCTGTCGGGTCACGCCTTAACGGCGGGCAGACACCCGGGCGGTCAAATTTCACTTCCCGCACCGCGACCTGAGTCCTGTTAACGAGTGACGAAGAGTGAAGAAACCGAAAAACTGCCGTGATTCGGAAGTTCACTCGCAGAGCCGAGTAAGCCGAGCAAAGAGACTCACCGCACGGGCAGCGAAAACCCGCCGTACGAGCGGAGAAGACGCTCCGTACGAGCAGCGAAAACCCGACGCACGGACACAGAGACGCCCGGGCCGTCCGACGGAAGTCGTGGACGGCCCGGGCGGTCTGAGCGCGCGGCGGCCTGGTCAGCCGTTGTGCGCGCCGTTGCCCGACAGGGCGGAGATGTCGTCGAGGATGTGCGACAGCGGCTCGTCGCCCTTGGCCTGCGTCGAATTCTCGACACACTGCTGGTTCTGCGGCGCCGAGAGCACGTTGATGTCCTGAACGGTGACCGGCACGAGGCCCACGACGGAGCCGACGTTCAGCTTGGCCGGGAGGCCGATGCAGGGCTTGTTCAGCGAGCCCTGAACGGCGGAGAGCTGCGGGCTCATGTCGCCCTTGGTGACAGAGTTGCCGAACGCCGACTTGGCGTCGTTGCCACTCGCCGATGTCGTGCCGTTGTCGTCACCAATGGCCAGCGCTGCGGGCGCGGCGGCGGCAGACATTCCGACGACGGAAACGGCGACCGCGGCCGCAGCCATTGACTTCTTCAGCATTTCCTCTTCCTTTTCTGGACAGAGACACGGCTTGCTTCAGCCTGATCAACAGACCGATCCGGTGCACGGTTGCGCCCATTCACCCCATCGGACCTTTATTGAAACGTCACAGAAAAAGAGAAGATTACTGATCGCATTATCCATCCACGCAGGCCGATCGAGTGAACCCGAGCAACCACCCGTCGCCCACGCAGTTGCTCTAGATGTCCCGGGACGGGGCTGAACGGGGCTGACTCCAAGAAGGGAAATCCCGTGCTCAAGAAGGTAATGACCGCCGCCGCGGTGTCGGCGTCCGTGATCGGCGCGTCCGCCATGGCGGCGCCCGCCGCGTCCGCCATCGGAAACGACAGCGGCACCAAGTCGGCCAGCGGCAACGGCGCCTCTGAGGAATTCGGCAACTCCGCCACCGAAGGCGACAAGAGCCCGCAGATGTCGCTGGTCGACGACTCGGTGAACAAGCTCTGCGTCGGCCTCCCTGCCAAGGTCAACGTCGGCTCCGTGGTCGGCGTCGTGCCGGTCACCGTCCAGGACATCCCGATCCTGTCGGCGCCGCAGAACCAGCAGTGCGCGTCGAACTCGACGCAGGCCAAGGGCGACGAGCCGCTGTCGCACATCCTCGACGACATCTCCGCCCTGTCGGGCAACGGCGTGGGCAACCACTGACGCCACCCCAGTCCCAGCGGGTCGCCACGCTCTCCTCGGCGGCCCGTTGTGCCGTTCACGGGTCAGTGGCGCGGCCAGAAGTCCCCGGCGACCAGGCTGTTCCATTCGTGGTCCGGTCGGCCGGGGACCGTTCTCCCCTGGGCGCTCCACCGGGAAAGAAGCGACTCGTAGATCGGCTCCACACGGCGCTCCGATGATCCCCGGCTCACCGGAATGACACCCTGTCGTTTCCATTTCCCGCCGGCATCGGCCATTTCCCCTCCAAGACGGCAAGACGGTGAGAGGCTTCGCTGCTTTACGTACCTGATCATCTGCCGGGCAAAACCGGCTCGGCCCCGTAAGCACAGCTTTCCGCACAACAGTGCCTCACCGGAATCCGGAAACGCGTTCGCGCCGGGCCCATTCATCGGCTGACCGGGTCATCGGGCGCAACTCCCGCGCACTCACCCAGTTGATCACCACGTGGCTCCGCAACGGAGCCGCTCTCCGAAGGGAACCCCTCACCATGAAGAAGCTCCTGGCATCCGCCGCCGTCGCCGCGTCCGTGGCCGGCCTGGGCGCCGCCACGGCTCCCCAGGCCCTGGCCATCGGCGACGACCACGGCACCCACTCCAAGAGCGGCAACGGCGCCTCGCAGACGTTCGGCAACTCCGCGACGTACGGCAACATGAGCCCGCAGATGGCGCTCATCCAGGGCTCGTTCAACAAGCCGTGCCTCGGCCTCCCGATCAAGGGCAACGTCGGCTCCGTGGTCGGCGTCGTGCCGGTCACCGTCCAGGACATCCCGATCCTGTCGGCGCCGCAGAACCAGCAGTGTGTCGAGAACTCGACGCAGGCCAAGGGCGACGAGCCGCTGTCGCACATCCTCGACGACATCTCCGTCCTCGCGGGCAACGGCAAGGGCAACCACTGACGTCCCTGCCGTCATCGGCATCACGGGGCCGGCCGCCGTCGCGGCCGGCCCCGCGTGCGTCCGACGGCGGAAGCGGGGCGCGGGCCCGGCAGGGACACGCAGGTGAGGGGCGTCGGAGCCGCATCCGGTCGGGTGAAGGGCGGCGGCTGCGCGCCGCCGTCCAGCGAGTCATCACAGCGGAGCTTTGACGCCCTGTTTGTATGCGGATTTACCAGATTGTCTTACTGGAGGGACGCATCATGCGAGTTCTGAGAAAGCCCGGCATGGCCACGGCTCTGGCCGTGGGCACCGTCTGCGTCGTCGGCGTGACGTGCGGATCCGCCGTGGCAGGGAGTGCCGACCGGACGCCGGGAGCCGGCACGGCGCCCCCGGCGGCGTCAGCACCGGCGGCCGCGCCCCCGGCCGCCGCCGAGGCACCGGCGAAGAAGACGCCCGTACGCGAGCACACCGACACCGACCTCGGGGTTGAGCATCCGTCAGCTCCGTCCGGGTACGGGGACGACGGCTTGGAGGGGCCGTCGTCGGGCTACGGGAACGACGCCCACCACGGGGACTCGGGGTACGGGGCCGGGGACGGCTATGGGGACGGGGACAGCTACGGAGACGGGGACGGCTACGGGGCCGGAGCCGGATCCGGGGAGGGCTACGGCGAGGAGAAGCCGTCCTCCGGGTACGGGGACGACGCCCAGGACGAGGCCCCGGTGTCCGGGTACGGCCACCACGACAAGCCGTCGTCGGGCTACGGGGACGACTCCGACCACGGAAAGCCGCCGTCCGGCTATGGGGACGACTCCCACGAGTCCCCGCCACCCTCGGGCTACGGCGACGAGACACCACCCAGCACGCCGCCCACCACCCCACCCCCCAGTTCCACGACGAAGCCACCGACCCCGACCCCGACGCCGACCCCCTCGACGCCGACGCCGACGCCGACGCCCTCCACGCCGACGACACCCCCGACCACGCCCACGACGACGCCGAGCCCGAGCCCGTCGAAGCCGCCGCACCTTCCAGAGACCGGCCCGGGCGACTCCTTCGCCCTGCTCGCCGCGAGCGGTGCCCTGATCGGCGCCGGAGTGCTCGTACGCCGCCTCAACCGCAGGTTCGGCAACCGGGCGTGACGAACCGGCGCCACCCAAGGTGAGCGCCCGCGGATCACCGGGCCGAGCCGCCTCCGGCTCGGCCCAGGTGACCGCGCCTCAGTCCTTCCGGGATCCTGAGCCCGTCAGCCCCTGACGAGGGACACGAGCGCCGCGACGATCGTCAGCGCGGCGGCCCCCACCATCACGACGCGCAGCCCAAGCCCCCTGGCCCCGGTGCCGTCGGCCGCGTGCGGCGGATGCGCGTCCAGCTCCTGTCGGCACCATCGGCACTCGCCCAGCGCGTCCCCCGCAGCCTCCAGCCAGTACGCGCCGAGGAGCTCACCGCGGACCACCGGCTCCTCGCCCCGTTCTTCGACACTGCCCATACTCGTGCAACGACCCCGCGCGACCGGGGGAACCCCTGCCCCGCGGACCGCAATCCGATCGTCACCGGCCAGTACCGCACAGCACGGCGACCTCGAACGCACACCCATCAAACGATTGCATGTGCGAACTTCATGCTCTCTCGCCCCAGAGAGGCAAAGGCCAGAGCACCAGAACAGTGGATTTGCGCGAATACACGCCGCCCCATGGCTGCCATGGCCACGCAAACTCCCACGGCATCCGCCCCGACCGCGGCCCGCGTCCAGGCACCGCGGGCCCCAGCGACGGTCCCGGCGACGGTCCCAGCGACGGCCCCGGTCACCGAGACGGGAGCCGATACGCAGACAGCCGAGGCAGGCAGCCGACGCAAGGAGCCGCGACAGGACAGCCGCCGCGGACAGCCCACGCGGACAGCGGCCGCAGACAGCCGCAGCGCGGGCCGCGTCACCAGGCGCTACGCCACCGTCACCGCGGGAACCCCGAGCACCCGCCGCCCTCCGCGCACACAAAAACCCCTCCGCCTGCGTTACCGCAGGTCAGAGGGGTTCGAGGTGTGGAGCCTAGGGGAGTCGAACCCCTGACATCTGCCATGCAAAGACAGCGCTCTACCAACTGAGCTAAGGCCCCGTGGGGATGCCACCGGTGCGGAAAAATCACGTCCCGGTGAGCGTCGCAGACCAGAGTACCGGGTCACCCCGGGGATCTCGCAAAAGGATTGGGGGTCCCCGTGCGCGACCACTCTCCGTAAGATGCTCGACGTGGTTCGCGCGAGCGAACCGCGGTCCAATGGGGAAGCGATGGGGAGACGCAACATGGACGCTGCACAACAAGAATCAACAGCAAGAGCACGGGAGCTCCAGCGGAACTGGTACGGGGAGCCGCTCGGGGCACTCTTCCGTCGCCTCATCGACGACCTGGGCCTCAACCAGGCACGGCTCGCCGGGGTGCTCGGCCTGTCCGCGCCGATGCTGTCCCAGCTGATGAGCGGCCAGCGCGCCAAGATCGGCAACCCGGCCGTCGTCCAGCGCGTCCAGCTGCTCCAGGAGCTGGCGGGGCAGGTCGCGGACGGCAGCGTGAGCGCCGCCGAGGCGACGGACCGCATGGACGAGATCAAGAAGTCGCAGGGGGGCTCCGTGCTGACCAACACGGCCCAGAGCACGTCGAGTTCGGGCGCGCCCACCGTGAAGCGCGTGGTGCGTGAGATCCAGTCGCTGCTGCGCTCCGTCGCGGCCGCGGGGGACATCATCGATGCCGCGGACTCGCTCGCCCCGACCCACCCGGAGCTGGCAGAGTTCCTCCGGGTGTACGGAGCGGGCCGCACCGCGGACGCCGTCGCCCACTACGAGGCGCACCAGAGCTGAGCCGTCGGCCGGGCCGCTGCCGGGCGGCCCGGAAGGGGAGCGGGGCACGACCATGGGTGAGGTCTTCGCCGGCCGGTACGAGCTCGTCGACCCGGTCGGGCGCGGGGGAGTCGGCGCCGTATGGCGTGCCTGGGACCACCGGCGGCGCCGGTATGTGGCCGCCAAGGTCCTGCAACAGCGCGACGCGCACACCCTTCTGCGCTTCGTGCGGGAGCAGGCGCTGCGGATCGACCATCCGCATGTGCTCGCTCCCGCCAGCTGGGCCGCCGACGACGACCAGGTCCTGTTCACCATGGACCTGGTCACCGGCGGCTCCCTGGCCCATGTGATCGGTGACTACGGAGCGCTGCCGCCACGATTCTGCTGCGCGCTGCTCGACCAGCTCCTGTCCGGCCTCGCGGCGGTGCACGCCGAAGGCGTCGTCCACCGTGACATCAAGCCCGCCAACATACTGCTCGAGGCCACCGGCACCGGCCGGCCCCATCTGCGCCTGTCCGACTTCGGCATCGCGATGCGCAAGGGCGAGCCCCGCCTGACCGAGACCGACTATGTGGTGGGCACGCCCGGGTACTTCGCGCCCGAGCAGATGATGGGCGCCGAACCGGACTTCCCCGCCGACCTCTTCGCCGTGGGCCTCGTCGCCCTCTATCTGCTCCAGGGCGCCAAGCCGGACGCCAAGGCACTCATCGAGCGCTTCGCGGCACACGGCACTCCGGGGGCACCGCGGGGCGTGCCCGAGCCGCTGTGGCAGGTCATCGCCACGCTGCTGCAGCCCGACCCGCAGACGCGCTTCCGCACGGCCACGGGGGCGCGCAAGGCGCTCGCCTCCGCCGCCGAGATGCTGCCCGAGCCGGGCCCTGACGACGAGCTCGTCGAGATCTTCGACCAACTCGGCCCGCTGCCCACCGGGTTCGGCCCCGACGGCCCGCTCACCCGCGCACCCCAGCCGCCTCCGGCCCAGCCACCCACGCCACGGCCGCAGCCCCCCGCGACACCGCCGTCCACCCCCGTGTCCACACCGGTGTCCCAGGCGCGGTCCGGCGGCTCCACCGGCACCCCCCTTCCCGCACCGCCGCCGGTCCCTCCGCGTCCCTCGATGTCGGAAACCGGCAGCTTCCACCTGCCCCCACCGCTGCAAGCGCCCCCACAGCCCGCGCAACCGCCAACTCCCCCCACTCCAACGCCAACGCCAACGCCGACCCCGACCCCGACCCCGACTCCAGCCCCGACGCCACCCCCGACCCCTATCCCGGCCCAGCCCACGCCCTCCGCGGCCCAGCCCGCCTACGCGCACGCTCCTGCTTCTCAATACACCGCCCAAGCCGCGCAGGTTCCGTCTTCCGGCGCCTCAATTCCCGGCCCGCTGCAACAAGTTCAGGCCCAAGGTCAGCCCCACGCCCAGCCGCACGCCCAGCCTCCCGCCCGGCAACTGCTGCCGGAGCAGACGGCACCGCCCCCGCGTCAGCGCACCCGCGCCACCGGCTCCCACGCCGCGCGCCCCCGCCGCACCGGCCCGCCCGCGAAGGTGGCCCTGCCGATGCTGTTCGTCGCGCTGGCCTGCTTAACGGTGGGATTCTGGGCACTGACCCAGATCTAGGAGCCACGCCGAATCGTCAGCCCGGAGTCCGCACCGGACCGTCAGATCTCAGACCACACCGAATCGTCGGATCCGAAGCCGCACCCGAGGCGTCAACCGCCCCGTCTCAAGCAGGAATTCGCCGCGCCCGCCTCCGTGCGACCCACGTCCACACGCCGAGGACCGCGATCAGCACCGTCCCCGTACCGATCCCCGCGGCGGCGACGACCTTCATGGCCTCGTCCGCATCCCCGCTCCCGCCACCGCCCGCCTCCACGAGACGCCCCGGCTTCTCCCTCGTGGTCCCGTCACGCGCCGCGTCCTCGTCCCGCTCCGTGACGCCGAACTCGTCCGCGGGCCGCGCCGTCCCCACGTACGCGGGCCCCGGCCGCGGCTCCCCCGCGACGTCCACCCTCAGCGTCAGACCGAGCGGGCCGTCGCCGAACCGCGCGGCGACGTCCGGGTCGAGGTGCACGGCGAGGTAGTACCACCCGGCGAACCGCACTTCGGAGACGCGGGGCACCGGCGCGTAGCGGTTCTCGTACGCGACGGGAGGCAGGGCAGGCAGGGCGGCCGACCGCTGGCGGCCGTCGTACGCGGTGTCCAGGTCCTCGACCGGACCGCGCGCGGGGTTGAAGAGCCCGACGACCAGAGCGGACGTGACGTACTCCCGGTCTCCGGCAGAACCGCCGGCCCGGCCGGAACCGCTCGCCCCCGAGCCGTCCGTGCCGGTACCGGGCACCCCCGTACCGCGCGCGTCGGAGCCACCGAGCTCCACCGTGGCGGAGAGCCGCTGCCCCCAGTCCACCGGCACCCGGTAGTAGCGGGTCTCTCCGGGCTTCACCCGGTCGTCCCAGGCTCCCTTGGTGAGGGCCCTGGCCGTGCTGAAGCTGCTGCCGCCCGCGCGCGGCCTGGCCCGGCCGGCGGGTGGGGTGGGCGATGCGGAGTCCCCGACCTGTGGCGGCGTGGTCGCGCCCTGCTTCACCAGGGCGGGCTCCGACGCCACATGGAGCTCCAGATCCCACTCCTCCGTAGTGGACGGTTTCTCCGTGCTCTCCGTGGAGTCGGAAACGGACGCCCTGGAGGAGGCGGTTCTCTCGACGACCACGTAGTAGGTGCCCGCTCTCGCGCACCTGCTGTCGTCCGTCCCGGCGTCGCGCAGGGCCGACGCGGTCAGCGGGCGCGGGCTCCGCGAGGCGCCGAAGCGCGCGGTCCCGGAGTCGCAGTCGAAGCCGTCGGCGTCCTGGACGGACACCTTGATCCCGTCCGCGAAGCCGACGCGGCTGCCGGGTCCGGGGAGCGCGGTGGCGGAGACGTACACGTTCTCCCTGGCGTCGAGTTCGAGCCGGTAGTACAGCTCGGTCGTGCCCGTGCCCGGGTGCTTGATGGAGCTCTTGTACGTCGATCCGGGCGCGAGCGTGCGGCTGCCGGTGCTGCTGGGCGCGCCCTGCACGGTCTGCGCGTCGGCGGCGAAGGCGTACGGAGGGGGCGTCTCCGCCGCGTGGGCGGGCCCTGGCGGCGTCACCGCGCACAGGACGCCGCCCACGGCCACGCCCCGTACGGCAGCCGACCACCGGGCCCCTCGGGACCGGCCCGGCGCTCCACGCCCGCCGCCGCTCCCCCTCATCGCCCCACCCGGCATCACACGCTCCCCCTCACCCAGAGCTCACCCGGAACTCAGCCACCAGAGATTTACTCAAGCAAGGAATGAAGTTGCGCAAGTGAACCAAGGGAGCGCGGGCGGCGCGGCATGCGTACAGGGGCGGAAGAAGACCGAAGAAGCGGGACAAAAGCCTCCTCACACAGCACAGGGCCCCGACCGCTCCAGCGATCGGGGCCCTGTGACGAGACTGCTGTCGATACTCACGAACCCGTGGGCACGGAGTCAGTCGCCTCCGTCCACAGATCCTGCTCGGCGCGATCCGCCTGGATCTGGCGGTACACGAGGAGCCCGCCGATGGCGGCCAGTGCGACCAGGAGAAGCTTCTTCACCGCGCGACCTCGTCTTTCCTTGACGTAGGGGACTTCTGGCGCCCGACTATACACACCGACCGATACCGATCGGTGATCTGGATCTGCCCCAACTCCCCTCCCCGGCACCGCAGTAGAAACGGATCGCAGCACTCCGCCTACGCTCCGTCCACTGTGATGTTCGCCGCGCTTGTCCCGCTTCCTGGCTTCCTCGGGCCACTTGCACCCATCCGGGTGGTGTTCATCTGAACATCGGCGCGACGGGAGCGTCGGTCCCCCACTGTCGGCCCCTCATACACATCATGAGGAAAGTACGCAAATCGCCCAACCCGAATTGAGGGGCCATGACCGCCACCAAGGCCATGAAGCTGTGGAGCACGCTCGTCACCGCCGTCCTCGCGCTCTTCGCCGCGCTGGGATTCGCCTCGCAGGCCACCGCGGCCGCGCCGGTACACCAGGCCACGACCTCGTGCAAGAGCACGACGAGCGCGACGGCACCGCTGCTCGCCGCCTGGGCGATGGCGTACGAACGGTCCTTGCCCCCCACGATGAAGCAACGCATCCGCGCCGAGGCCCACGGCTCGACACCGAGCTGCCGCCACCTGCCCACGACGGACGCGGACGCCGAGTCCGACGCCGACGCCCTCACCGCCGCCAACCTCGCCGCGGAGCCGTAGTCACGACGCACACACGCAGAAGACCCCCAGCCGATACCGGCTGGGGGTCTTCTTGCTGGTGGGGCTACCTGGATTTGAACCAGGGACCTCATCCTTATCAGGGATGCGCTCTAACCAACTGAGCTATAGCCCCGCCGCGCTCTTCGGGTTTCCCCGTCGCGCTGACCTCTGAAGATTAGCGCACGTGGGGGCCAGTCCCAAAATCGATGATCCTCCGGCCCCCGGGACCCGCCCGCAGTCGGCGTGCGAGCCCTCGTACGACCGCCGCGAACTCCGCCGTACGGCCGCCGCGGAAGCCGCCGTACCACCGCCCGTGGAAGCCGTCGTCAAGCCACCACGGAAGCGTTCGTGGAAGCCGCTACAGAAGCCGCAGCGGAAGGCCGCCACAGACGGCCGCCGCAGAAGCCTTCGCGGAAGCGGCCCCAGAGACCGCCACAGTGACCGCCACCGAGACCGCCACAGAGACCGCCACAGAGACCGCCACAGAGACCGCCGAGGAAGGCTCGCGGAAGCCGACCGCGAGAAAGTCCTACTCGTCCTCCGCCAGCGTCAGCTCGATGCCGCCGACGAAGCCCGCCGAGAGGTTGTAGATGAACGCGCCGAGCGTCGCGAGGGCCGTCGCGAGGACGACGTCGATGACCGCGATGATCGTGGTGAACATCAGGACGCGCGGCAGCGACAGGAACGCCTGCAGGTCGAAGCCGTTGGACTCGTTCGAGCCCGTCGCCTCGGAGATCGTGCCGCCGACCGTGGAGAAGACGCCCATCGCGTCCATGACCATCCACAGGACGGCCGCGGCGACGATGGTGCAGATGCCGAGGGCGATGGAGAGCAGGAAGCTGACCTTCATCACCGACCAGGGGTCGGCCTTGGCGACCCGCAGCCTGGCCTTGCGCGTGCGCGGGGTGGTGCGCGCCCCCGTGCGGGGGCGACGGACCGCGCCCGCCGGAGCCGCCTGGTAGGCCTGCGGCGGATGGTACGGCTGGCTGCCCTGCTGCTGCGGCGGCCGCTCACCCGGAAGCGCGCTGGAGTCCCCGCCCGCCTCGGCACTCTCCGTGCCCTTGGCCGCCTTGGCGGCACTGCCGGTCTTGCTGGTCTTACTGGTCTTGCTGGTCTTCGTGCCGGCAGCGGTCTTCGTGCCTCGGCTTCGGGTGTCCGTCACAGTCCCCCCCTGGGATCCATGAGACTCGTGGGAGTCCGACCCATCGGTGGCGGAGCCACGGGCACCGTCCGTGCCGGTCTTACTCGCTCCGGCGGCTCCGGCGCCCGTGGCTCCACTCACCATGAATCACTCCTCGCGCTACTCGGCCGGGGACTCGGTGCCCTCGTCCGTACCGACGGCCGGCGTGCCGTCGGACGATTCGTCGACGATGTCGCCGTCGACTTCCTCGGCCTCGCGCCCGGCCTCGGCATTACGAGCGATACCGACCACGGCATCGCGCTTGCCCAGGTTGATCAGTTGGACGCCCATGGTGTCACGGCCCGTCTCCCTGACCTCGTTGACTCGCGTGCGAATCACACCGCCGGACAGGGTGATGGCGAGGATCTCGTCGGTCTCCTCGACCACCAGCGCGCCGACCAGTTCACCGCGGTCCTCGACGATCTTGGCGGCCTTGATGCCGAGACCACCGCGGCCCTGGACGCGGTACTCGTCGACGGCGGTCCGCTTCGCGTACCCGCCATCCGTTGCGGTGAAGACGAACGTACCCGGCCGGACCACATTCATCGAGAGCAGCTGGTCGTCGTCGCGGAAGCTCATGCCCTTGACGCCCGAGGTGGCGCGGCCCATCGGCCGGAGCGCGTCGTCCGTCGCCGTGAAGCGGATCGACTGCGCCTTCTTGCTGATCAGGAGCAGATCGTCCTCGGCCGACACCAGCTCGGCGCCGATCAGCTCGTCGTCCGCGCCGTCGTCCGTCTCGCGCAGGTTGATGGCGATGACACCGCCCGAGCGGGGGGAGTCGTAGTCCTTGAGCGGGGTCTTCTTGACCAGGCCGCCCTTGGTGGCGAGGACCAGGTACGGCGCGGCCTCGTAGTCGCGGATCGCGAGGATCTCGGCGATCTGCTCGTCCGGCTGGAAGGCGAGCAGGTTCGCCACGTGCTGGCCGCGGGCGTCGCGTCCGGCGTCGGGCAGCTCGTACGCCTTCGCGCGGTAGACGCGGCCCTTGTTGGTGAAGAACAGCAGCCAGTGGTGCGTGGTCGAGACGAAGAAGTGGTCGACGATGTCGTCCTGCTTCAGCTTCGTGCCGCGCACGCCCTTGCCGCCGCGCTTCTGCGAGCGGTAGTCCTCGGTCTTCGTCCGCTTGACGTAGCCGCCGTTGGTGATGGTGACGACGATGTCCTCTTCGGCGATCAGGTCCTCGATGGACATGTCGCCGTCGAACGGCACCAGCTTCGAGCGGCGGTCGTCGCCGTACTTCTCGACGAGCGCGGCGAGCTCCTCGCTGACGATGCCGCGCTGCTTCGCGGGCGAGGCGAGGATCGCGTTGTACTCGTCGATCTTCTGCTGGAGCTCGTCGTGCTCGGCGACGATCTTCTGGCGCTCCAGGGCGGCGAGCCGGCGCAGCTGCATCTCGAGGATGGCGTTGGCCTGGATCTCGTCGATCGCCAGGAGGCCCATCAGGCCCTCGCGCGCGATGTCGACGGTGTCGCTGCGCCGGATGAGCGCGATGACCTCGTCGATGGCGTCCAGGGCCTTGAGGAGGCCGCGCAGGATGTGGGCGCGCTCCTCGGCCTTGCGCAGGCGGAACTTCGTACGCCGGACGATGACCTCGATCTGGTGGCTCACCCAGTGGCGGATGAACGCGTCCAGCGAGAGCGTGCGCGGCACGCCGTCGACGAGCGCCAGCATGTTGGCGCCGAAGTTCGTCTGCAGGTCCGTGTGCTTGTACAGGTTGTTCAGGACGACCTTGGCGACCGCGTCGCGCTTGAGCACGATGACCAGGCGCTGGCCCGTGCGCGAGGACGTCTCGTCGCGGACGTCGGCGATGCCGCCGACCTTGCCGTCCTTCACGAGGTCGGCGATCTTCTGCGCGAGGTTGTCCGGGTTGACCTGGTACGGAAGCTCCGTGACCACCAGGCACTGGCGGTTCTGGATCTCCTCGACCTCGACGACCGCGCGCATCGTGATGGAGCCGCGGCCCGTGCGGTACGCCTCCTCGATGCCCTTGCGGCCGACGACGAGCGCGCCGGTCGGGAAGTCCGGGCCCTTGATGCGCTCGATGAGGGCGTCGAGCAGCTCCTCGTGCGAGGCCTCCGGGTGCTCGAGCGCCCACTGGGCACCCGCGGCGACCTCGCGGAGGTTGTGCGGCGGGATGTTCGTCGCCATGCCGACCGCGATGCCCGCCGAGCCGTTGATCAGCAGGTTCGGGAAGCGGGACGGCAGGACGGTGGGCTCCTGGGAGCGGCCGTCGTAGTTGTCCGTGAAGTCGACGGTCTCCTCGTCGATGTCGCGGACCATCTCCATCGACAGCGGCGCCATCTTGCACTCGGTGTAGCGCATGGCGGCCGCCGGGTCGTTGCCCGGGGAGCCGAAGTTGCCGTTGGAGTCCACCAGCGGCATCCGCATCGACCACGGCTGCGCGAGGCGGACCAGGGCGTCGTAGATCGAGGAGTCGCCGTGCGGGTGGTAGTTGCCCATGACGTCGCCGACGACGCGGGCGCACTTGTAGAAGCCCTTCTCGGGGCGGTACCCGCCGTCGTACATGGCGTACAGGACGCGGCGGTGCACGGGCTTGAGGCCGTCGCGGACGTCGGGCAGCGCGCGGGACACGATGACGGACATCGCGTAGTCGAGGTACGAGCGCTGCATCTCCGTCTCGAGCCCGACGGGCTCGATCCGCAGCGTCTGGCCTTCGCCGTCCTCAGGGGTGGTGGGGTTGTTCTCGTCGGCCATGGCCGGTCAAGATCCTTTCGGTGCGATCAGCAGTCGGCGACGTAGGGCGCCTGACCGGCTCAGATGTCGAGGAAGCGGACGTCCTTGGCGTTGCGCTGGATGAACGAGCGGCGTGCCTCGACGTCCTCGCCCATGAGGACCGAGAACAGGTCGTCGGCCTGCGCGGCGTCGTCCAGCGTGACCAGGCCGAGAACGCGGAGGTCCTGGTCCATCGTGGTCACGCGGAGCTCCTCGGCGTTCATCTCACCGAGACCCTTGAAGCGCTGGACCGAGTCCTCGCGGATGCGCTTGCCCTGCTGGCGGCCGAGCTCGATGAGCGCGTCGCGCTCGCGGTCCGAGTACGCGTACTGGAAGTCGTCCCGGGTCCATTTGATCTTGTACAGCGGCGGCCGGGAGAGATAGACGTGCCCCGCCTCGACGAGCGGCCGCATGAAGCGGAACAGGAACGTCAGGAGCAGCGTGTTGATGTGCTGGCCGTCGACGTCGGCGTCCGCCATCAGGATGATCTTGTGATAGCGGAGCTTCTCGATGTCGAAGTCCTCGTGGACTCCGGTGCCGAAGGCCGAGATCAGCGCCTGGATCTCCTGGTTCTGCAGGATCTTGTCGACGCGGGCCTTCTCCACGTTCAGGATCTTGCCGCGGATGGGCAGGATGGCCTGGTACTGCGGGTTGCGGCCGGACTTGGCCGAGCCGCCTGCGGAGTCACCCTCGACGATGAAGATCTCGCACTTCGTCGGGTCGTTCGACTGGCAGTCGGAGAGCTTGCCCGGCAGGGAGGCGGTCTCGAGCAGGCCCTTGCGGCGCGTCAGGTCGCGGGCCTTGCGGGCGGCGACGCGCGCGGTGGCGGCCTGGATGCCCTTGCGGATGATGTCCGCGGCCTCGTTCGGGTTGCGGTCGAACCAGTCCGTGAGGTGCTCGTGCACGACCTTCTGGACGAAGGTCTTCGCCTCCGTGTTGCCCAGCTTGGTCTTGGTCTGGCCCTCGAACTGCGGCTCGCCGAGCTTCACCGAGATGATCGCGGTCAGACCCTCGCGGATGTCCTCGCCCGTGAGGTTGTCGTCCTTCTCGCGGAGCAGCTTCTTGTCGCGCGCGTAACGGTTCACCAGACCGGTCAGCGCGGCGCGGAAGCCCTCCTCGTGGGTGCCGCCCTCATGCGTGTGGATCGTGTTCGCGAAGGAGTAGACACCCTCGCTGTACTGCGAGTTCCACTGCATCGCGATCTCGACCGAGAGCATCCGCTCCTTGTCCTCGGACTCGACGTCGATGACGGTGGGGTGGACGACCTCGCCCTTGCGGGAGTTGAGGTACGTCACGAAGTCGACGATGCCGCCCTCGTAGTGGTACGTGACGGTGCGGGCCTCGGCGGCCTGGTCGTCGGAGGCCTCGGCGCTGTCGGCGCCCGCCGTGGCCTTCGCCGACTCACGCTCGTCGGTGAGCTTGATCGTCAGGCCCTTGTTGAGGAAGGCCATCTCCTGGAAGCGCCGCGACAGCGTCTCGAAGGAGTACTCGGTCGTCTCGAAGATGTCGCCGTCGGCCCAGAAGGTGACGGACGTGCCCGTCTCCTCGGTGGCCTCGTGCCGCTCGAGCGGTGCCGTCGGGGCACCCCCCTTGTAGTCCTGCGTCCAGCGGTACCCGTCGGTCCTGATCTCGACGGAGAGCTTGGTGGAGAGCGCGTTCACCACGGAGACACCCACACCGTGCAGACCGCCGGAGACGGCGTACCCGCCGCCGCCGAACTTGCCGCCCGCGTGCAGCACCGTGAGCACGACCTCGACGGCCGGCTTCTTCTCGACCGGGTGGATGCCCACCGGGATGCCGCGGCCGTTGTCGACGACGCGCACGCCGCCGTCCGCCAGGATCGTCACGTCGATGGTGTCCGCGTGCCCGGCCATGGCCTCGTCGACGGAGTTGTCGACGACTTCCTGGACCAGGTGGTGCAGACCGCGCTCACCGGTCGAGCCGATGTACATGCCGGGCCGCTTGCGGACCGCGTCCAGACCCTCGAGGACGGTGATGGCGCTGGCGTCGTACGCCGCACCCTCGGCGGAGGCCTCACGGGCCTCGGGAGGTACGGCGCCGGGGTCGCCGGCGGCAGTGGACGGGATGTTCTCGTTGGGGTTGCCGGAATCGGCCACGAAGCGCCCTTTCTGGCACAGCACAAGCCAAGCTCCCGGCGCTGGCCGGAGCGGCTGCGGCGTGTTGCGTTGGTAAGCCTGGTTCAGCTCTTGCTCAGCTTCTCCCGTTGCTCCCCACAACTGGGGCGGGATTAGCTTCCAGTCTACCGGTAGCGCCGACAGTGATGGGGGTTTGCCGGTACCTGAGTCCGCATGTGCCGCCCTGAACCGGCATCAGCCGACTCCCCATATGCGGCCCCGGGCTCCAAGAGGCTCACAGCGGCACTCAGCGCTTCGGGAGATCAACCACCAGCTACTGACCGGTTCTGGTCATCCGTAGGTGTCGCCGGGACCCGTGCTTCCGGGGGCGCGCAGGGGCCCGAAGCGGCGCGCGGGACCCCCGGGGCCGAGGACCTTGATGAGGCGTACGGTGCCGTGTCCCAGGTCCTCGTTGAGGCGGGCGACCAGCTGCGGAGCGAGGAGCCGCAGGTTCGTCGCCCAGGCCGTGGAGTCGCACTGGACGGTGAGGACGCGCTCGCCCTCGTCGTACCGCTGCGGCACGCAGTGCTTGGCCAGGTCCTCGCCGACGATCTGCGGCCAGCGGCCCATGACGCCGCCGACGGCCGCGGGGGTCTCCCAGCCGCGCTCGGTGATCAGACGGTTGATGGCGGAGCCGAGCGGCAGCGGGTCGCGCCCGTCGGCGCGCGCGCCCGAGCGCAGGCCGCCGCGCCGGGCCTGCCGCTTCTGCAGGGTCGCGTCCCCACGCGCGCGTGCCTGCTCCTTGGCCGCGCGCAGGGCGACCCGGGCGAGGTCGACGCCGGACGGCTCCGGGGGTGCGGGCTTCTGGGGCTCCGACGGCTGCTCCGACGGCTTGGGGGACTCGTCCGACGGCTTGGCGGACTCGGTCATACGCGGCGCACCTCGCCCTCGGACACGGCGTAGCGGGTGCCGGTGAGGACGCCGGGCACGTCGTCGTCGACTGCGGCCGTCACCAGGACCTGCTCACCGGGGGCCACCAGCTCGGCGAGGCGCTCGCGGCGGCGCGCGTCCAGCTCGGCGAAGACGTCGTCGAGGACGAGCACCGGCTCGTTGCCCTCCGCCCGGAGCAGGTCGTACGAGGCGAGGCGCAGCGCCAGAGCGTAGGACCACGACTCTCCGTGGGAGGCGTATCCCTTCGCGGGCAGCTGGCCAAGTTTGAGTAGCAGATCGTCCCTGTGGGGTCCTACGAGGGTGACGCCCCGCTCGATCTCCTGCTTGCGGGCGTCGGTGAGCGCGGCCGTCAGCTGTTCGTAGAGGGCCTCACGGGTGTGGGCCTCGCCCGGCGCGGACGGCTTGTAGTCGAGCGCGATCGGGCCGCCGCCGGGGGCGAGCTGCTCGTACGCCTTGTCGGCGAGCGGCTGCAGTGTGGCGATCAGGTCGAGGCGCTGGGCGAGCAGCTCGGCGCCCGCGCGCGCGAGGTGCTGGTCCCACACGTCGAGCGTGGACAGGTCCATGGAGCGGCCGCCGTGCCTGCGGGCGAGGGCGGCGGACTTGAGCAGGGTGTTGCGCTGCTTCAGGACCCGGTCGTAGTCGGACCGCACCCCCGCCATGCGCGGCGAGCGGGCGGTGATCAGCTCGTCGAGGAAGCGCCGCCGCTCCCCGGGGTCGCCCTTGACCAGCGCCAGGTCCTCGGGCGCGAACAGGACGGTCCGCACGATGCCCAGGACGTCACGCGGTCTGACCTGCGACGATCTATTGATCCGGGCGCGGTTCGCCTTGCCGGGGTTCAGCTCGAGCTCGATCAGCTGCTGGCGCTCGCCCTGGCGGACGGCGGCCCGGATGACGGCCCGGTCGGCGCCCATGCGGACGAGCGGGGCGTCCGAGGAGACCCGGTGGCTGCCGAGCGTCGCGAGATAGCCGACGGCCTCGACGAGGTTGGTCTTGCCCTGGCCGTTCGGGCCCACGAACGCGGTGACGCCCGGGTCGAGCGGAACCTCGACCCGGGCGTACGAGCGGAAGTCGGCCAGGGACAGATGCGTGACGTGCATGGTGTGCGCCGACCTCCCCCGGCTTGCTTCTGTGCTTGCTTTCCCTTGGTCCACTGGGCCACCAGTGGTGCTGTCGCCGGTTCGCCGCGGTGCGCGGGTCCACCGCGAACCGCACAGGCTGTGGACGAAGGGGTGCGGGCTGTGGCTCAGCCCTTGGACTCGACGGCGTGCCCGCCGAACTGGTTCCGCAGGGCCGCGATCATCTTCATCTGCGGCGAGTCGTCCTGACGCGAGGAGAACCGTGCGAACAGCGACGCCGTGATGGCGGGCAGCGGCACCGCGTTGTCGATGGCCGCCTCGACCGTCCACCGGCCCTCGCCGGAGTCGGCCGCGAAGCCGCGCAGCTTGTCCAGGTGCTCGTCGTCGTCCAGGGCGTTGACCGCGAGGTCGAGCAGCCAGGAGCGGATGACCGTGCCCTCCTGCCAGGAGCGGAAGACCTCGCGGACGTTCTCCACGGAGTCCACGGCCTCCAGGAGCTCCCAGCCCTCGGCGTAGGCCTGCATCATCGCGTACTCGATGCCGTTGTGGACCATCTTCGCGAAGTGGCCCGCGCCGACCTTGCCCGCGTGCACCGAGCCGAAGTCGCCCTCCGGCTTGAGCGCGTCGAAGACCGGCTGCACCTTGGCGACGTTCTCCTTGTCGCCGCCGTACATCAGCGCGTAGCCGTTCTCCAGGCCCCAGACGCCGCCGGAGACGCCGCAGTCGACGAAGCCGATGCCCTTGGCGGCGAGCTCCTCGGCGTGCTTCTCGTCGTCGGTCCAGCGCGAGTTCCCGCCGTCCACGACGACGTCGCCCGGCTGCAGGAGCTCGGCGAGCTCGTCGATGGTGGACTGGGTCGCGGGTCCGGCCGGCACCATCACCCACACCACGCGCGGGCCCTTGAGCTTGCTCACCAGCTCTTCGAGGCTGTGGACATCCGCGAGGTCCGGGTTGCGGTCGAATCCGATGACGGTGTGGCCTGCGCGGCGGATGCGCTCGCGCATGTTGCCGCCCATCTTGCCGAGACCGACGAGACCGAGCTCCATCAGTGCGTTCCTAACTAGCGATGTGGCGTGAGGGCACGTCGCCGCCGTCCGGAATCCGGGCGGCTCGCGTACCCGCGGCACGTTCGTACCCGCGTCCGAGCCTACGCCCGGACGCGGCCACACACCTGTGGGCTCAGCCGCTCAGACGTACGGGCATGATCAGGTACTTGTACGCCTCGTCGGCCTCCGCGTCGAGCGCGGGCTTGCCGCTCAGGAGCGCGGGCTTCGTGGACGTCGTGAACGACAGCTGGGCGACCGGGGAGTCGATCGCGCTCAGGCCGTCGAGCAGGAACGTCGGGTTGAAGGCGATCGAGATGTCGTCGCCCTCCAGCTGGGCGTCGACCCTTTCCACAGCCTGTGCGTCGTCGCTGGAACCGGCTTCCAGGATGAGCACGCCCTGCTCGAAGCTGAGCCGCACCGGGGTGTTCCGCTCGGCGACGAGCGCGACGCGCTTGACGGCCTCCACGAAGGGGGCGGTCTCGATGACGGCGACGCTGTTGAACTCCGTCGGGAACAGCGTGCGGTACTTCGGGAGGTCGCCCTCCAGGAGGCGGGTCGTCGTGCGGCGGCCCGCGCCCTCGAAGCCGATGAGGCCCTCGCCCGCGCCGGAGCCGGAGAGCGCGAGCGTGACCGTGTCGCCGCTCGTGAGCGCCTTGGCGGTGTCCAGGAGCGTCTTGGCGGGCACCAGGGCGACCGCGGAGGTGTCCGGGTTCTCCGGCTTCCACAGGAACTCGCGGACCGCGAAGCGGTAGCGGTCGGTGGAGGCCAGCGTGACCGTGTCGCCCTCGATCTCGATGCGGACACCGGTCAGGACGGGCAGCGTGTCGTCGCGGCCCGCGGCGATGGCGACCTGGGAGGCGGCGGAGGCGAAGACCTCACCGGGGACGGTGCCCGTGGCCGTCGGCATCTGCGGCAGCGCCGGGTACTCCTCCACAGGCAGTGTGTGGAGGGTGAAGCGCGAGGAGCCGCAGACCACCGTCGCCCGTACACCGTCTGTGGAGATCTCCACCGGGCGGTTGGGCAGGGCGCGGCAGATGTCGGCGAGCAGGCGGCCGGAGACGAGGACCGTGCCCTCCTCGTCGACCTCCGCGTCCACGGAGACGCGGGCCGAGACCTCGTAGTCGAAGCTGGACAGGGAGAGGGCGCCCTCCTCGGCCTTCAGCAGCAGGCCCGCGAGGACGGGCGCTGGCGGCCGAGCCGGGAGGCTGCGTGCCGCCCACGCCACCGCCTCCGCGAGTACGTCGCGTTCCACCCGGATCTTCACTTAGCCGCCCTCCTGCTGTTGCTGGCACTGGGGACCAGTCTGACGCACCGCACTGACAGCTGGTGCCCGTCGGGGTCAAGTCGTGCCGAGAGGTCGTGGCGGGCCGAGCCGAGAGTTGTGCACAGCCCCCGCTTCAAAGCGAAAACCGGACTCTCTCTAGTCGGGAGTAGTAGTAGGGGCTGTGGAAACCGTGGATAACCGCGAATACGCAGGTCACTGCCCGTTTTTTGTCCACGGGCCCTGTGGGCGGCGGCGGTGGACAACCAGGTGGATCTGTGGACGGGCGAAAGTTCTGCACACCCGATGCACAGGAGAGGGGTACTTCTCCCCAGCCCTGTCCCCAGCTTTACCCAGCTTCCCCACAGGCCAATCGACCACCATGGTGTGACGCCTTTCACTCGACCCGGTGAGAGGGCGCGTCGCGTTGCCGAACAGTGGACAGCCCTGGGGAGAAGCTGTGCACAACCGGCCCCAGCCTGTGGGCCGCCGGTGGACAACCGTCGGCACCCCCTGTGGACAAGATCTTCATCCACAGCCTGTGGAGAGCGTTCGTCCACGAATCCACAGTCACCTGACCTGGCCTGATAGTCATTCAGCAGCGTCCCCTGTGGACACGATCTGGACAACTTCCCAGTCCCCAGGGTGTGGACGCGGTAAAGGCCACAGATCTGTGGAGAACCCACCCCTGGTGACCACGAATCGAACAGAAGATGACGAACAGGTCGCGCTCGCACGCGCGGTTTTCGTTGTGCACAGGTGTGGGTACGCGCGCGTGGCGCCGGAAAACGGGTCGGGAAAACGGCACAGGGCGCCCCAGGAGACGTGCTCCTGGGGCGCCCTGCGGTGACGTAACTCTGGTGCTGTCAGCCGTTCTTGATGCGGTTCGTGAGCTCGGTGACCTGGTTGTAGATGGAGCGGCGCTCCGCCATCAGCGCGCGGATCTTCCGGTCGGCGTGCATCACCGTCGTGTGGTCGCGGCCGCCGAACTGGGCACCGATCTTCGGCAGGGAGAGATCGGTGAGCTCGCGGCACAGGTACATGGCGATCTGTCGCGCCGTCACCAGGACCCGGCTGCGTGACGATCCGCACAGGTCGTCCACCGTGAGACCGAAGTAGTCGGCGGTCGCCGCCATGATGGCCGTCGCCGTGATCTCCGGGGCCGCATCCTCGCCGCCCGGGATCAGATCCTTGAGGACGATCTCCGTGAGGCCCAGGTCCACGGGCTGTCGATTGAGGCTCGCGAACGCGGTGACGCGGATCAGCGCGCCTTCCAGCTCGCGGATGTTGCGCGAGATCCGGGACGCGATGAACTCCAGGACCTCCGGCGGGGCGTTGAGCTGCTCCTGCACCGCCTTCTTGCGCAGGATCGCGATCCGCGTCTCCAGCTCGGGCGGCTGGACGTCCGTGATCAGGCCCCACTCGAAGCGGTTGCGCAGCCGGTCCTCCAGGGTCACCAGCTGCTTGGGCGGCCGGTCGCTGGAGAGCACGATCTGCTTGTTGGCGTTGTGGAGCGTGTTGAAGGTGTGGAAGAACTCCTCCTGCGTCGACTCCTTGTCCGCGAGGAACTGGATGTCGTCGACGAGCAGGATGTCCATCTCGCGGTACCGCTTGCGGAAGCTGTCGCCCTTGCCGTCGCGGATGGAGTTGATGAACTCGTTGGTGAACTCCTCGGAGCTCACGTAGCGCACGCGGGTGCCGGGATACAGGCTGCGGGCGTAGTGCCCGATGGCGTGCAGCAGATGCGTTTTGCCGAGTCCCGACTCCCCGTAGATGAACAGCGGGTTGTACGCCTTCGCCGGCGCCTCGGCCACGGCGACCGCGGCCGCGTGCGCGAAGCGGTTCGACGCGCCGATGACGAAGGTGTCGAAGAGGTACTTCGGGTTCAGGCGGGCGGTGGGCTCACCGGGGCCTGTGGCGGGCGCGGGCTGGGCGGCCAGCGGGCCGGGGGCACCGCTCGACGAGGGCAGGGAGGTGCCGCCGCGGCCGACGGGTCCTGCGGGGCCCCCGGACCCTCCGGGGCCTCCGTGCGGCCCTGAACCGGGGCCCGCACCGGGGCCCGCACCGGCGGGCGGCTCGGGCAGCTCGTGCCGCCCGCGCCGGTCGTGCCGGTCGTGCCGGTCGTGCCGCTCCTGCGCCTGCCGCTCGGAGAGCTGCTGCTCGTACGGCGCGCGCTCCTGCGGGGGCCCCGAGCGGTAGTCGTGCTGCGGCTGCTGGCCGGGGCTCGCGTACGGGTCGCGGTCGGGGTATCCCAGGCGGGGCTGCTGCCAGCCGTAGTCGTCCTGCGGCTGCTGGGGCCAGGCACCGGGGCGCTGGTAGTCCGGATACGCCGGGCGGGCCGTCGGCAGCTGGTCGGGGCGCGAGCCCGTGGGGTGCTCGTCCCCGGAGCGCCGGCCGTACGCGTCGTACGTGTCATGTCCCTGACCGGAGGGGGGCGGCAGCTCGGGCTCCTCGTACCGGGGCGGGGCCTCCTCGTAGCGGGAGGGCTGGTCCTCGTACCGGGGAGGCTGCTCCTCGTAGCGCGGCTGCTGCTGGACGGGCGGCGCGGGCGGCGTCGGAGGCTCGCCCACGGAGTCGTCGACGGTGATGGCGATGCGGATCGGGCGGCCGCACTCGCGGCTCAGGGTCTCGCTGACGACCGGGGCCAGGCGGCCCTCCAGTACGCCCTTGGCGAACTCGTTCGGCACGGCGAGCAGCGCGGTGTCGGCGACGAGCGCGAGCGGCTGACAGCGCCGGATCCAGTGCTCGTCCTTCGCCTCGACGCCCTGCCCACGCCCTTCGCCCAGCAGCTGTTCCAGAACCCTTGGCCACACTGCGGCAAGATCGGCAGGTACGTCAGCCACAGGGCACGCTCTCTCACAGGTCCCACGAAGGTGTGGTTCTTGGGACGGGTCGGGACGGAAATCGGGATGGGCAGGGGGAAGGGAACGAATCGGAGTTCAGCCACGGTAGTCAGGGCGACGGGTGCGGTTCAAGTTGTTGTCCACAGGCTGTGCACAGTGTCTCTCCCTGACGGCTGGTTTGACCGGATGGCGTAGCCCCGCGTACCGTAACCAGGTCGAGTTGTCGATGGCTGCTGCCGCCTGCCTCCGATGGGCAAAGATCACGATCTGTGATTGTGAAGCGGTGCACTCGGTGCGTATACGCGAGCTTCTCGTGGGCGCACGGTGACAGCCAGGCGATGCCCCGCCACCACACACATCATTTCTGGAGCCCCCGAGTGAGCAAGCGCACCTTCCAGCCGAACAACCGTCGTCGCGCGAAGACCCACGGCTTCCGGCTGCGGATGCGCACCCGTGCCGGCCGCGCCGTCCTGGCGTCCCGCCGCAGCAAGGGTCGCGCCCGCCTGTCCGCCTAAGCGCATTAGGTCATGACGTCGTGCTGCCTACCGAGCATCGGCTGAGGCGGCGCGAAGACTTCGCGACCGCGGTACGCCGAGGACGCCGGGCCGGACGCCCGCTACTCGTCGTCCATCTACGCAGCGGTGCAACGGACCCGCACGTGCCAGGGGAGAGCGTTCCCCCGACGCGTGCGGGTTTCGTCGTGAGCAAGGCCGTGGGTGGAGCCGTCGTACGCAACAAGGTCAAGCGCAGACTCCGCCACCTCATGCGCGACCGATTGGCCGTGGTGCCCCCCGGTAGCCTGGTAGTCGTACGAGCGTTGCCCGGCGCGGGCGACGCCACCTACGCACATCTGGCCCGAGACCTGGACGCCGCCCTGGAGCGGCTGCCGGGAGGGGGCGCGCGATGAAGTACCCGCTGCTGGCGCTGATCAAGCTGTACCAGTGGACGATCAGTCCGCTCCTCGGCCCGGTGTGCAAGTACTACCCGTCGTGCTCCCACTACGGCTACCTCGCCATCGACCGGCACGGTGCCGTCAAGGGAACAGCGCTCACTGCCTGGCGCATCCTGCGGTGCAATCCGTGGTCGCTCGGTGGTGTCGATCACGTTCCGCCGCGCAAGCGTCCGCGGTGGCACGAGATGCTGCGCGCCTCCTGGCGCGAACGCAAGGGCGGGCCCTCCGCCGCTGGCGTGCCGACCGGGGACCTCCCACCGGCTCCCCCGAGCCCGGCCGCCGAGACCCCGTCCCATGCTCAAGGAGCCTGATTAGTGGACACGATTGCCGGTTTCTTCAGCTTCATCACGACACCCGTCTCCTGGGTCATCGTGCAGTTCCACAAGCTGTACGGTGCGATCTTCGGCCCTGACACGGGCTGGGCCTGGGGCCTGTCGATCGTGTCCCTGGTGATCCTGATCCGAATCTGCCTGATCCCGCTCTTCGTGAAGCAGATCAAGGCGACCCGGGCCATGCAGACGCTGCAGCCCGAGATGAAGAAGATCCAGGAACGCTACAAGAGCGACAAGCAGCGTCAGTCCGAAGAGATGATGAAGCTGTACAAGGAGTCGGGCACCAACCCGCTCTCCTCGTGCCTTCCCATCCTGGCGCAGTCGCCGTTCTTCTTCGCGCTGTACCACGTGCTCAACGGCATCGCGTCCAACAAGAAGGTCGGCGTCATCGACCAGCAGCTGCTCGACAGCGCTCGTGACGCCCACATCTTCGGTGCCCCGCTCGCGGTGAAGTTCACGGACAGCGCCGACAAGGTCGCCTCGCTGGGCGCCACGCTGACCGATGTGCGCGTCGTGACCGCGCTCATGATCATCCTGATGTCGGCGTCGCAGTTCTTCACGCAGCGCCAGCTGATGACGAAGAACGTCGACACGACGGTGAAGACGCCGTTCATGCAGCAGCAGAAGATGCTGATGTACGTCTTCCCCATCATGTTCGCCGTCTTCGGCATCAACTTCCCCGTCGGTGTCCTCGTCTACTGGCTGACCACCAACGTGTGGACCATGGGCCAGCAGATGTACGTGATCCGCCAGAACCCGACCCCGGGCTCCAAGGCCCAGGCCGCCTTCCTGGTGCGCCTGCAGAAGCACGTCACGCACGCCCAGAAGACCCGTAACCGCCGCGAGACCAACGTCGTCAAGGCCATCGTCGCCAAGGGCCGCGACCGTAACGAGTACGAGCGCAAGTTCATCAACGGTCTGAACAAGGCGGGCCTCACGGCCCAGGCCGACGGCACCATCGTGGTGAGCGAGTCCCCCGTGGCCGTCGACGAGGACGGGACCCCGACCGCCGCCGCCCCCAAGCGGCAGCAGCCGAAGCGCCAGAGCAAGGCCAAGCGCCAGTCCGCCACCGGCAGCCCGAAGGCGGACGGCGGCGCCGACGCCAAGACGGACGGTGACGCCAAGGCGGACGGCTCCGCGAAGCCCTCGCTGTCCAAGTCCGAGGACAAGCCCCAGGACGCCGCGGCCAAGACCAAGTCCGGCGGCGCCACGGGCGGCCAGCCCGGCCAGGGCACCCGTAGCAAAGCCAAGTCCGGACAGCGCAAGGGCCAGCAGCGGCCCAAGCACCCGTCCAAGAAGTAAAAGGAGTCCATCCCGTGACGGAAGGCACCACCACCTCCGCCGCAGCTGAGGCCGGCGACGCTCTGACCCGCCTTGAGCAGGAGGGGGAGATCGCGGCGGACTACCTCGAGGGTCTGCTGGACATCGCCGACCTCGACGGCGACATCGACATGGACGTCGAGGCCGACCGTGCCGCGGTCTCGATCATCAGCGACGCCGGCAGCCGTGACCTGCAGAAGCTGGTCGGCCGCGACGGTGAGGTCCTGGAGGCGCTCCAGGAGCTGACCCGTCTCGCCGTGCACCGCGAGACGGGCGACCGCAGCCGCCTGATGCTGGACATCGCGGGCTATCGCGCCAAGAAGCGCGAGGAGCTGTCCGAGCTGGGCGCCAAGGCCGCGGCCGACGCGAAGAGCTCCGGCGAGCCGGTCAAGCTCAAGCCGATGACGCCCTTCGAGCGCAAGGTCGTGCACGACGCGGTCAAGGCCGCCGGTCTGCGCAGCGAGTCGGAGGGCGAGGAGCCGCAGCGGTTCGTCGTTGTGCTCCCCGCCTGATCACACCCTCTTTCCGGCCCCGTCTGTTCGCAGACGGGGCCGGTCTTTGTCAGCCTGATAGTCAGTGACCCAGTGCGGTACGGAAGGACGGTCCCCGTGACGGAGGAAGCGGAGCTCCCCCCGGCGCCGGAAGTGGCACGGACGGTTTTCGGTGAGCGTTACCAGGACGCGGTCAGGTACGCGGAGCTGCTCGCCGAGGCGGGAGTGCAGCGTGGCCTGATCGGCCCTCGTGAGGTGCCCCGGCTGTGGGAGCGGCACCTGCTGAACTGCGCCGTGCTGTCCGAGGTGGTGCCCGAGGGCGTGACGGTGTGCGACGTCGGCTCCGGCGCCGGACTGCCCGGCATTCCCCTCGCTCTCGTCCGCGAGGACCTGAAGATCACGCTCCTTGAGCCCTTGCTGCGGCGCACGAACTTCCTCACCGAGGTCGTCGAGCTGCTGGGGCTCGACCATGTGACGGTCGTCCGCGGCCGCGCCGAGGAAGTGCTCGGCAAGCTGCCTCCGGTGCATGTCGTGACCGCGCGGGCCGTCGCCCCGCTCGACCGCCTCGCCGGCTGGGGCGTCCCGCTGCTGCGCCCCTACGGGGAGATGCTGGCGCTCAAGGGCGACACAGCCGAGGAAGAGGTCAAGGCAGCCGGGGCCGCCCTGAGCAAGCTCGGTGCGGAATCCGTCTCCGTCGTGCACGTCGGCGAGGGCGTGGTGGACCCCCTGTCCACCGTCGTCCGGGTCGAGGTGGGCGAGAGCCCGGGTGGTGTGCGCTTCGCCGCCAAGCGGGCCAAGGCCGCACGCGTGGGACGGGCTCGGCGTCGCCGCTGATTCTTCGCTTTGTGGGACGAGTCCAAGTCTTTCGCTGATCCGTCCTGACGACGAGCCGTACTCCACAAAAGCTGTCAAACGTACGCAAACCGGGGTGTCGCACGAGCGGCACCCCGGTTGCCGTGCATCGTGTTTCACGTGAAACGTCGCTCACTACTGCATGGCATCATCAGTCGCGGTCGCGCTGCGGGACCTCGCGAGCGTCGGCCACTCGGTTCCCTCGATAAGGGAACGGAGTTGTCCACAGAGGTGGATTCGTCCACAGAAGACCGGGCCTCGCTGGTTCACGACCCCGAAAGCATGGGAGGCTCTGTTCATTGCGAGCCTGAAGTCGAGGAGAGTGAATCCTTGCGGTCCGACGCCAACATCGCGGGACCGATGACCGATCCGGTCCCCGGTCCCCGTACCGAGTCGGTGGGGGAGGATGTTTCACGTGAAACACCGAGCCCGATGGACGACACCCCTATCGGTCGTGCTGCCCAACTAGCGGTGGAAGCCCTTGGCCGCGCGGGCGAAGGCCTGCCACGTCCCGAGCAGACCCGGGTCATGGTGGTCGCCAACCAGAAGGGCGGAGTGGGCAAGACGACGACAACCGTCAACCTTGCCGCCTCGCTGGCCCTGCACGGCGCACGGGTTCTGGTGATCGACCTCGATCCGCAGGGCAATGCCTCCACGGCCCTTGGCATCGACCATCACGCCGAAGTCCCTTCTATCTACGACGTGTTGGTCGAGAGCAAGCCTCTCGCCGAAGTCGTCCAGCCCGTCCCCGATGTCGAGGGACTCTTCTGTGCCCCGGCCACCATCGATCTCGCCGGTGCGGAGATCGAGCTGGTGTCGCTGGTCGCACGGGAAAGCCGACTGCAGCGCGCCATCCAGGCCTATGAGCAGCCGTTGGACTACATCCTGATCGACTGCCCGCCGTCCCTTGGCCTGTTGACGGTGAACGCACTGGTGGCCGGCGCGGAAGTGATGATCCCCATCCAGTGCGAGTACTACGCGCTGGAAGGCCTTGGCCAGCTCCTGCGCAACGTCGATCTGGTGCGCGGTCACCTCAACCCGCGCCTGCGCGTATCGACGATCCTGCTCACCATGTACGACGGCCGGACCCGGCTCGCCTCCCAGGTGGCGGACGAAGTGCGCAACCACTTCGGCGACGAGGTGCTGCGTACGAGCATCCCCCGCTCGGTGCGGATCTCCGAGGCGCCGAGCTATGGACAGACGGTGCTGACTTACGATCCAGGCTCAAGCGGTGCCCTGTCGTACTTCGAGGCGGCACGGGAGATCGCGTTGCGCGGAGTGGGTGTGCGCTACGACGTGCAGCACGCTCACGCGAGCGTTCAGAACGACCAGCAGAACATGACGGAGGGGATCCAGTGAGCGAGCGACGGAGAGGGCTGGGCCGTGGCCTCGGCGCTCTGATCCCTGCGGCTCCTACAGAGAAGGCGGCCGCCACGGCCGTGAGCGGAGCTTCCACCTCACCCACCGCCGTGCCGGTGCTCACCGCCGAGCGCGGAGTGGCGGCCGCGAAGGTGGCCTCGCTCCCGCAGACTCCCGTTTCACGGGAAACGCCGGAGCCGACGGTGGCCGACGTGGCCGACGAACTGGCCAGCCCTGCCGGGGCGCATTTCGCCGAAGTGCCGCTCGACTCCATCACGCCCAACCCGCGGCAGCCGCGTGAGGTCTTCGACGAGGACGCTCTCGCGGAGCTGGTGACCTCCATCAAGGAGGTCGGGCTCCTCCAGCCCGTCGTCGTACGCCAGGTGGGGCCCGCGCGCTACGAGCTCATCATGGGCGAGCGCCGCTGGCGTGCCTGCCGTGAGGCGGGCCTGGAGCGCATCCCGGCGATCGTGCGGGCGACGGAGGACGACAAGCTCCTCCTGGACGCACTCCTGGAGAACCTGCACCGCGCTCAGCTCAACCCGCTGGAAGAGGCCGCGGCCTACGACCAGTTGCTCAAGGACTTCAAGTGCACGCATGACCAACTGGCGGACCGGATCGGCCGTTCACGGCCGCAGGTCTCCAACACGCTGCGTCTGCTGAAGCTTTCGCCGACGGTCCAGCGTAGGGTCGCCGCCGGAGTGCTGTCCGCGGGCCATGCCCGTGCGCTGCTCTCCGTCGAGGACTCGGAGGAGCAGGACAGGCTCGCCCATCGGATCGTGGCCGAGGGACTCTCGGTCCGAGCCGTGGAGGAGATCGTGACCCTCATGGGGTCGCGGCCGCAGAGCAAGCCGAAGGCCAAGGGCCCGCGTGCCGGTACGCGCCTGTCGCCCGCGCTGAGCCATCTCGCCACGCGCCTCTCGGATCGCTTCGAGACGCGGGTGAGGGTGGATCTGGGCCAGAAGAAGGGCAAGATCGTCGTTGATTTCGCCTCGCTGGAGGACTTGGAGCGCATCCTCTCCACGCTCGCTCCGGAAGAGGGCCCGGTTCTCAGGAACGGGCTGGCCGAGGCGGCGGCCGAGGACCTCGCGGAGGACGAGGACGACTGAGCTCCTGCGACGCCTGTGAGAGCAGGCCGTGTCCGGTGCGTGCCGGAACACGGCCTGCTCTTTGCTTTTCCACGGTGTCGAGGCAATCGCATCGTGGATACGATGCGTTCGGGTATGGCGCATCCACCTGAAGGCACCTCTAAGGGGAGGCGGGGGCCATGCGAACGGTGAGCCGCACCGGACTGATGACCGCAGGGCTCGGGCTCGGCGCGGTCGGTGGTTTCGTCGGCAGCCTGCTCAGGGAACGGAGCGCACTGACAGCCGCCCGTGGCGCCGCGGGCGAAGGAAGTGAGGAACCGCCTTCATGGGGCGACGGCTCGTACCGCTCACGCTGGACAACCTTCCGGACCTTCCCAAGCGCTGCCGCGCGTGTGTCTTCTGGGAGCTGGACCCGGTCAGCGGCCAAGCCGCGCTGAAGGCCGGGACACCGGAGCTGGAAAAAGAGGCGTGGATCTCCGCCGTCCTCCTGGAATGGGGATCCTGCGGCCGGGTCGTCTACGTCGACGACGTGCCGGTGGGCTTTGTGCTCTACGCGCCTCCGGCCTACGTCCCGCGTTCCACCGCTTTCCCCACGAGCCCTGTCTCCCCGGACGCCGTGCAGCTGATGACCGCCTGGATCATGCCCGGATATCAGGGGCAGGGCCTGGGCCGCGTCATCGTGCAGACGGTCGCCAAGGATCTGCTGCGCCGGGGCTTCAAGGCCATCGAGGCGTTCGGCGACGCACGCTGGGAGAAGCCGGCCTGCGTGCTGCCCGCGGACCATCTGCTGGCGGTGGGCTTCAAGACGGTCCGGCCGCACCCCGCGTATCCGAGGCTGCGCCTGGAGCTGCGTACGACGCTCTCCTGGAAGGAAGACGTGGAGCTCGCCCTCGACCGCCTTCTGGGTGCGGTGCAGAAGGAGCCCGCGCTGCGGCCGCTGTAGGGCGCGTGGGCGCAAGGGCCGGGCGACGAGGCCTCAGGAGCAGGACCTGGAACATACGAATGGGCCAACCCCAGGGGGCTGGCCCATTCGTGTTTCACGTGAAACATCGCGCGCCGCGTCCGCGGCCCACGCGCGCTACTCCGCGATGAAGTCCGCCAGGTCCTTCTCGATGGCGGCCTTCGGCTTGGCGCCGACGATGGTCTTGGCGACCTCACCGTTCTGGTAGACGTTCAGCGTCGGGATGGACATGACGCCGTACTTGGCGGCCGTACCCGGGTTCTCGTCGATGTTGAGCTTGACGATCTCGATCTTGTCGCCGTGCTCCT
The DNA here is from genome assembly GCF_042740445.1 of Streptomyces sp. NPDC059003. Taxonomy (NCBI): domain Bacteria; kingdom Bacillati; phylum Actinomycetota; class Actinomycetes; order Kitasatosporales; family Streptomycetaceae; genus Streptomyces; species Streptomyces sp. NPDC059003. The sequence goes on from NZ_JBHYJH010000079.1 coordinate 31,640, forward strand.
TCGCGATGGCCTCGAGCGACGGGGCGATCTGGCGGCACGGACCGCACCAGGCGGCCCAGAAGTCCACCAGTACGGGCTTGTCGCTCTTCAGGACGTCCGCCTCGAAGGAGGCATCGGTCACGTTCTTCAGGTTGGCCACGGCGGGCTCCTAACTTGATGGTGCGGGTGGGGCGAAGGAAGGGGTCAGACTGCGGTGGCCGCCGCGGTCTCGCTGTCCGCGAGGGCGGCGAGGAAGCGCTCGGCGTCGAGAGCGGCGGAGCAGCCGGTGCCCGCCGCCGTGATCGCCTGGCGGTACGTGTGGTCGACGACGTCACCGGCGGCGAAGACACCGGTCAGGTTCGTCCGGGTCGACGGCGCGTCGACCTTCAGGTAGCCCTCGCCGTCCAGCTCCAGCTGGCCCTTGAAGAGCTCCGTGCGCGGGTCGTGGCCGATCGCGATGAACAGGCCGGTCACGGGCAGCTCGGACGTCTCACCCGTCTTGACGTTGCGCAGGGTGAGGCCGGAGAGCTTCTGGTCCCCCTTGACCTCGGCGACCTCGCTGTCCCAGACGAACTTGATCTTCGGGTCGGCGAAGGCGCGCTCCTGCATCGCCTTGGAGGCGCGGAGGCTGTCACGGCGGTGGACGACCGTCACGGACTTGGCGAACCGGGAGAGGAAGGTCGCCTCCTCCATGGCCGTGTCACCGCCGCCGATCACGGCGATGTCCTGGTCCTTGAAGAAGAACCCGTCGCAGGTCGCGCACCAGGAGACGCCGCGTCCGGACAGCGCGTCCTCGTTCGGCAGGCCCAGCTTGCGGTGCTGCGAGCCCGTCGTGACGATGACGGCCTTCGCGCGGTGCACGGTGCCCGCCGTGTCCGTCACGGTCTTGATCTCACCGGTGAGGTCCACGGAGACCACGTCGTCCGGGACGAGCTCGGCGCCAAAACGCTCGGCCTGGGCGCGCATGTTGTCCATGAGGTCGGGGCCCATGATGCCGTCCCGGAAGCCCGGGAAGTTCTCCACATCGGTGGTGTTCATCAGCGCGCCACCCGCGGTGACGGCGCCCTCGAACACCAGAGGCTTCAGCGACGCGCGCGCGGTGTAGAGCGCCGCCGTGTAGCCGGCGGGCCCGGAGCCGATGATGATCACGTTACGGACGTCGGTCACGGCTTGATTCCTCGTCTCTGGACTGCTGCGTACTGCTGGCGTGTGCCTGTCTCAGGGTTCTCACCCCACCCAACGGATCCTACGGGGCGAGCATTCCCCACGTGTCCGAGCACACGGATGCCGCGGCCGCCCGGCTGGTACGGGGACCGCACGGAAGCGCCCAGAGACGCTGGGTGGAGGAGCTGGGGCGCCGAGCTGGGGCGCCCGCTGGCGGTGCGGGCCCGCTCAGCCCCGGGGGTAGGACTGGGTCAACAGCACCTTGCCCGCGGCGCCGGGCGCCGCGGACGCGTTCACGCAGGCGGCATCGACGATATAGGCGGAGACCTTCGTGCTGTCGGTCTCGTGCGTGACAACGACGAGGTAGGCGTCCTTGCCCTCATAGGTGCCCTGGTCCGCGGCGAGCGGCGCACGGCCGTCGAGGCCGATGCCCTGCTCGATGCAGGCGGGCACCTCGACGTAGGCCGGCCCGCCTTTCCTGTGACCATCGTCCGACGAGCCCCGCGAGGGGGTGTCCGGGCTGGCCTTGGTGCCGAAGGTGGGACTGGGAGTCGTGCTCTCGCCCCTCACCGACGGATCCTTGGCCAGCAGATCGGCGACCTGACTCTTGAGCTTGCCCTTCGAGAACGTGGCCGTGTCCGACTGCCCGGATGCCGTCTCCGTTGAGCCCGACGAGTCGCTCTCCCACGGCTGGAGCACCAGCAGTGAGCCGAGCCCCAGGGCAGCCGCAGTGAAGACGGCACCGATGACGGTGGTGCGGCGGCGCCTGCCTCGGGTACGGCCTCCGCGGCCGGGCCCGGTGGCCGCGCGGGCATGACCGGCGGGGGCGTGCGTGGCGGCACTGGGCGTGGCGCTCTCTGCGGGCGCAGGCTTGCCTGCCTTGCTCGTCTTGGTCGTTTTGCTCGACGCCGTGGTCGATGTTTCACGTGAAACATCGACCGAGGGCGCCGTGGCATTCAGCAGTGCTTCGGCCGCCAGCGCCGCGTCGATGCGCTCCGCGACGTCGGCAGGCATCCGGGGCGGGCCCGGCAGCGTACCGAGCATGCCGCGGATCTCCTCGAGGGAGTCGTAGACGTCGGTACAGAGTGCGCAGTCGTCCAGGTGCTGGCGCACATCGCGGGTACGGGACGGGGAGAGCAGGCCTTCGGTGAGGTCGGAGAGCTCGGTGACGTCCGGGTGCCCAGCCGAGTCCGTCGTCGTGGTCACGCTCGCCCACCTCCGCCCTTCATTGCCGCTGAATCACCGGGTCCCGCCTCCTGAGAGTCGGTATCCGGGGGGTCCGCTGCCGGTGGGACGGTTGTCCCCTGCGTCCGGTTCCTTCCTGGGCCCGCCTTTTTGCCGCCGCGCTGGTCACCGGGTGCACTGCCCTTGGCCGGCGGGGGTGCCTGGGAGCCCGGCGGTGCCTGTGTCCGCAGATGCGCGAGGAGGGGCAGGAGTCTTGCTCTGCCCCGGGCGCAGCGGCTCTTCACCGTGCCGGTGGGGATGTCGAGCACCCGGGCCGCCTCGGCCACGGGATAGCCCTGCATGTCCACCAGGACGAGCACGGCACGCTGGTCGGCCGGGAGGGTGCTGAGGGCCCGCAGGAGCTCGCGGTGCAGATCGCCGCGCTCGACGGGGGCCGCGGCCGACTCGTGCGGTTCGAGGAGCTGCTCCAGGCGCTCGGTGTCCTCCACCGGGGAGGTCTTGCGGGAGGCCGTCTTGCGCGCCCGGTCCAGGCAGGCGTTCACCGTGATGCGGTGCAGCCAGGTCGTCACGGCGGACTGGCCGCGGAAGGTGTGTGCGGCGCGGTAGGCGGAGACCAGGGCGTCCTGGACGGCGTCCGCCGCTTCCTCGCGGTCCCCCAGCGTGCGCAGGGCGACCGCCCACAGCCGGTCGCGGTGACGGCGGACAAGCTCACCGAAGGCGTCCTTGTCGCCGTCGACGTGGCGGGACAGGAGGTCCTGGTCGCTCAGCTCGCCGTGTGCGGCGTTGTCCACCTCGAACCCCCTCCCCACGCCGAGATGTGCGGGCCTCAGCCCTTGAAGCCCTTGAACTGGACGTCCGTGATGCCCTGCCGGTAGCCGGGTTCGCGGTACTGCTCGTTTCCGACGTGCGGAACCGCCGTCACCCAGAGGAGCACGTACTGCGTCTTCACCTTGGAATTCGCCTTGAGCTTCAGGGAGGAGCCGTTTGTCTTGCCTCCGCCGATCTTCTTCAGGGAGTCGACTGACCCGGTGGGTGACATCGAGTCGGCCGCGTACAGCGAGATCGACGTGTAGGGCCCCTTGTACAGAAGCCTTATCGACGCGTCCGAAAGCTTCTTGGCCGATCCCAGGTCGTAGACGATGCCGGCGCCGGGCTTGTACGGAGCCAGGGGTGGCCCCGCCTTGTACGTCGCCGTGCGCCAGAGCGCGGAGCCGTCCTGGTAGGACTTCTTGAACTCGCCGCCCATGCCGCTCGCCTGGGCCCTCTCGACCTCGATCGGCTTGCCGGGCTTGGCCTTGTTCTTGTCGCCGCCTTCGGACGTCTGCGACGTGTCCGAGTCCCCCGACTTGCTGTCGCGGTCCATCAGGGCGTCCGCGAGCTGCCAGCTGCCCAGGCCGAGCGCGGCGATGAGCAGCGCCGAGACCGTCCACTTGAGGGCCCTTCCGGTGCGGCCCTGCAGCGGGGGCGGCGGGGCCGGGACCGGCTGCGTCGCCCCTGGGGGCTGTGCCGTACGGCCGTACGAGCCCTGCTGGTAGGTCGTGCGCTGGTACTCCGGAGGCGCCGTGAAGGTGGGCTCCGGGGGCCGGATGCGCGGCATCTCGCCGACGGCCTTCACCAGGTCGTCCGGCGTCGTGCAGGCGGGCTCCTGGCGGGAGGCCGTCGCGCCGTCGTTGGCGAGCGCGCGCATGGCGAGCTCGGACAGGCCGCGGTGCACCCCGGCGCGGACCTGGTCCGGCGGGATCAGGCCGACGCCCTTGGGCAGCCCGGACAGGCCGTGCGCGTCGTTCTCGTACGGCCAGCGCTGGGTCAGCGCGGCGTACAGCAGGGCGCCGATGGCTTCCGTGTCGGTGCGCTGCGGGGTCTCGGAGCTGATGCCGCGCAGCGCGGCGTTCACGGCGAGGCCGCGGATGCGGTACTGGCCGGACGAGGTGCGCAGGACCGCGCTGGGGTTGAGGCGCAGATGGGCGAGGCCCTCGCGGTGGGCGGCGGCCATGGCCTGAGCGACCTGGCTGACGAGCTGGTAGGCGTCGTGCGCCTCCAGCGGTCCCGAGGCGAGCAGCGTGGTGAGTTCCGTGGCGTCCGGGAGCCACTCGTGGACGACGTAGACGAGGTCGTTCTCCTCGACCGCGTCCAGGACCTGGACGAAGCGAGGGTCGCCCAGCAGGGCCGAGGAACGTGCGGCGGCAAGCACCGAGCGGCCGCGCGGGTGATCCGAGGGCAGCACGTGCACGCCCACGGCGCGGCGGAGCTTTTCGTCGACCGCTCGCCAGCTGCTGAATCCGTCCAGACGGGTGACGCACTCTTCGAGGCGATAGCGTCTGGCGAGTTTGTGGCCGCTGTGCAGTTCTGGGGGCGTGGTCGCCCCCGGCGGACTCGTGGGCCCGTTCGCCTCCGCCGTGCTGTCGTCCGCCGTGTCCCGCTCCCGGCTCTGGGCCACCCCGTCGGCCGTGGACTGCTCCGCCTGCGCGGTCAGCGGCTCGTCACCGCTGTTGTCTGCCACGTCGACGGCAGCCGTGCTCCGTTCCGCCACCGTCGTTCCTGCCTCCCCATCCGTTGCGCTTCGTCAGACGCCAAAGCCAATTGTGCCCACAGTCCGCCGCTATGCACGACACACGGTGGCCGACGATGGTTGTGCGAGCCCGGGCGCGTCAGCGCCCCAATCGGCCGCGCACCGTGCCGACCAGCGAGTTGAGCTCCTGGATGCGCATGCGGCGCGCCGCCAGGAAGAAGACTCCGAACAGCACACCACAGCCGACGACCAGCGCGGCGAGCGAGCCGAAGACGCCCTGCCCCAGCGCCTTGGTGATCGCGTACCCGGCCCCGGCACCCAGAATCGCGCCCGGAACCGAGGCGAGCGTGAGTCGGGCGTACGTACGGAGCACGTTCGCGCCGTCCAGATCGCCGCCGAGCCGCTTGCGCAGCCGCTGCCACGCGACACCCACACCGATCGCGTAGGCGAGGCCGTACGAGAGGGCCATGCCCGCCACCGCCCAGCGGGCGGGCAGCACCACGTAGCAGAGGGCGGAGGCCGCGGCGTTGAAGGCGGCCACGATGACGGTGTTGTAGAAGGGGGTGCGGGTGTCCTCGTACGCGTAGAAGGCGCGGAGCACGACGTACTGCACGGAGTACGGGATCAGGCCGAGACCGAAGGCCATCAGCATGTAGCCCATGCGCGTCGCGCCGTTGACGCCGGACGAGCCGAACATCAGTGTGCACATCGGGATGCCGAGCGCGAGGAAGCTGAAGGCGACCGGCACGATCGCGACGGCCGAGGTGCGCAGGCCCTGGGAGATGTCGTCGCGGACCGCGCCGGTGTCGCCCTCGTGGGCCGAGCGCGCCAGGCGGGGCAGCAGGGCCGCCATCAGCGAGACGGTGATGATGGCCTGCGGGAGACCCCAGATGAGCTGGGCGTTGGAGTAGGCGGAGAAGCCGGTGCCGTCCATGCCGGAGTGCTTGACCGCCGCGGTGCCCAGCTGGGTCACGACGAGCGCGCCCGCCTGGTTGGCGAGGACGAAGAGCATCGTCCACTTGGCGAGCATGGCGGCCTTGCCGAGGCCCTGGCCCTTCCAGTCGAAGCGCAGCCGCAGCTTGAAGCCGGTCTCGCGCAGGTAGGGGATCATCGCGAGCGACTGGACCACGAGGCCGAGCAGGACGCCGACGCCCAGGAGGCGTACGCCGTCGTCAGGGATCGTGGTGACGCGCATGCCCGACTTCTCGGACGTGCCGTACACCCACAGGAACATGCCGAGCGTGGCGATGATGACGATGTTGTTGAGGACCGGGGTCCACATCATCGCGCCGAACTTGCCGCGTGCGTTGAGGATCTGGCCCATGACGACATGGACGCCCATGAAGAAGATCGACGGCAGGAAGTAGCGGACGAAGGTGACCGCCACTTCGTTGGCGTCCGGGTCGCTGGCGACCGGGGTGGACAGCAGGTGCACGAGCACGGGCGCCGCGAACCAGCCGACCACGGTGAGGACGCCGAGCGCCACCATGACGAGCGTGAGGAGGCGGTTGGCGTACGCCTGGCCGCCGTCCTCGTCGTCCTTCATGGCGCGGACGAGCTGCGGCACGAAGACCGAGTTGAGGCCGCCGCCGACGGTCAGGATGTAGATCATCGTCGGCAGCTGGTAGGCGACCTGGAAGGTGTCGCCGAGCAGGCCGATGCCGAGCGCCGAGACGATCATGGCGGAGCGGACGAAGCCGGTGAGCCGGGACACCATCGTGCCCGCGGCCATCACCGCGCTCGACTTCAGCAGGCTGGACGCGCGCCCGCCGGACTTCGCCGCGGGCGCCGCCGGAGCGGGCACCGGCTCCTGCGCCGGCGACGGCACGGCCGGGGCCGCGGCGGGGGGCCGGGCGATGTCGTACTGCGGGTCCTGCTGGTACCCGCCGTTCTGGTTCGGATCCTGGTAGTAGCCGCCCGCCTGCTGGTTGGCATACGGGGCGTGCTGCGGGTCCTGCTGGTGCGCGTACGGCGCGTTCTGGTGGTTCACGTACGGGGCGTCGCTCTGCGGGTGGTACGCGGCGTCGGTCTGCGGATACGCGTACGGCGTACCGCCCTGCTGCGGGTCGGTGTACGGAGCCGCGGCCTGCTGGTACGGGTACGCGGTGCCCTGGCCCTGGTAGCCGCCCTGCTGCTGGTCCTGGTACCCGGCGACGGGCTGGCCCTGATGACCGACCTGCTGCTGGCCCTGGGCCGGGTATCCCCCGGCCTGGTACGCCTCGCCCCGGGGGTCGCGCGGGTAACCGTCGCCCAGATGGGGGTCCTGCTGATGCGCCTCGCTCCGCGGGTCGCGGTAGCCGCCGCCCTGCTGGTCCCGGAAGAGGTGCGCGAACGCGTCCGGCTGATGGCGCTCCTCGCCGGCCTGGGTGACCAGGTCGTCGACGCCTACGTACTGCGTCGTGCGCGGGTCGTCGCCGTACGGCAGGTGCCGGGTCGGGCCGTCCGGCTCGGGCGGCGGGGTCTGGGCCCACACACGGGGGTCCGGCGCGTGCTGCGGGGACGGGGGCTGGCCGTAGAGCTGCTGGGGGTCCTGGTACGTGCCGGGCGGCGGCGGGGGGTGCGCGGCACGGTCGTAGAGCGCCTCGGCCACCGGGTCCTGGGCCGAGAGGTCCTGGGCCTGGTAGGGGTCCTGTGCGTAGGCGTCCTGGAGGTAGGCGTCCGGCGCGTGCTGGGGCGGCTGACGGCCGTCCTCCGGGCCCCCGGCCGCGCCGGAGCCGCCCGCGCCCTGGCCGCGTTCACCGTCGTACGGCGCGTTCATGGTCTACCCCACCTCATGGTCCCGGGCCCGCCGGCCACGACATCGCTCAACGGTCCACTCTCTCACCCGTGTGCGACGGCTCGGTGCTTTCCGGAGCGGTGTCCGGCGTCGGGTCACTCGGCTGCTCGGGTTCGCCGGCGCCGGGGTCGGTTCCGGGGGTGGGGCCGGACGCGCTGTCGGGGTCCTCGGCGGAGCCGCCGTCGGGGCCGTCGTCCGGGCCCGCTTCGGCCTGCTGCCGCGCCGCGCGCTTGCGCTGGGTGTACATGCGGAATCCGGCGAGGACGAGCAGCAGGACGCCGCCGCCGATGACCAGCATCACCGTGACGGTGAACTCCGTGACGTTGACCTCGAAGTAGACCGGCTCGCCGTACGGCTCGCCGTCCTCGGTGTAGAGCTGGGCGTAGACCCGGACCGGACCGTTGGCGTTGGCCGTGGTGGTGAACTTCACGGACTGGGTGTGACCGCCGCCCGTGATCTTGACCGACTGCTGCTCGTAGAGGCCGTCGCCGATCTTCAGACGCGTGGGGTTGGTGGACGTCAGGCGCAGGGTGAGGTGGTCGACGCCCTGGACGAGGTTGTTCTGGACGGTCACCGGGATCGTCGCGCTGCGGCCCGAGAGCTTCGCGTCGGACTTCTTGATCAGCCGCACCTGATCGGTGAGGTCGGTCAGATACCCCTCCACGCCCTTGCGGAAGCTGAGCGCCTGCTCCGGGCGGCCGCGCCACGACGTGGACATCTCACGGTCCATGGCCCGGCCGAACGGGGTGATCACGCGGTCCGGGTCGGACAGGATCACCTTGAAGCGGTCGAGCTTGTCCTGCGTGTTCCGGATCTCCTCGAAGCCCGAGCGCGGCAGCTCCTGCTTGCGCAGCGACGCCGGGTAGGCGGCGGCCGACGGGACCTGCGTGGTGGCGGTCGGGTCCGGCTTGACCTTCGCCGCCGCGGTCAGCTCCTGCGGCTGCGACCAGCGCTCGTCGTCGAGGGCGGTCAGCGCCTTGGCCATCGTCTGGACCTGGCTGGCGGAGGGCATGCGCTGCGGGGCGACGACGATGCTCCGCTGTTTGGCCGGATCCTGCAGCGTGATCATGAGGCTCTGGGCGAGGAACTCCTGGACGGCGAGCGTGGAGTTCTCCGACCGCGTCATGTCGCCCTGGAAGGCCGTGGACAGGCGGGCGTCGGCGACCACGGCCGTCGTGCCGCCGCCGATGGGCCGCGCCGCGTTCGGCGTGTACAGCAGGCCGCCGGTCTCACGGAGGCTGTCGCTGCGGGCGATCACCCTGTGGGCGCCCGCCGACGTGGCGACGTCGACGATCGACGGGTCGATCGCGCCGTCCGCGGGCCAGGCGAAGTCCGAGCTCGGCTTGAGCATGAGGATGCCCTCCACCGCGGTCGCGCCGGCCTCAGTGGCTTCCTTGAGGTGGCTGAGCGAGCCGGAGACGGTCTTGCCGTTGTGCGCGAGGGAGGCTAGGTCGGGGTCGGCGAACGGCAGCGCGACGACCTTCTTGCCCTTCACCGTCTTCTGGAGCTGGTTGAGCCACTGCTTCGCGACGGCCTGGTGTCTGCCCGGCACCGTGGTGCCGTCCGGCCCCTCGACGTCGTACTTCTCCGCCATCGCCGCCACGGACACCAGCAGGTCCGGATCCACGACCCAGGTGACGTCGAGCTGGCTGCCGAGCGTCACGAGCTGGTCCAGACGCCCGCCCGCCTTGAGCTCCTCGGCGAGGTCCTCGTTCTCGAAGACGGGCGTCTGCTGCTCGTCGGAGCGCGTCCTCGCGGTGAGGTGCGTGGAGGAGATCAGCGGCCACAGGTACGTCGTCCTGGTCTTCGTCTCGGCGGCGCCGTCCTGCCACGGCAGGAACGTCCGCTCGATGCCGAGCACCTGCGGGTAGGGCTGGGCGGAGGTCTGGCCGGTCAGCGTGACGCCGAGCTGGTAGACGCCGTCCATGCCGAGGTCCAGGGCACTGACGGGCACGGAGATGCTGAAGTCCTGCGGGACTCCGGGCAGGAGCTTGGTGATCTTCTTGACGTACTTGCCGCCGACCTCCGTGCCGTCGACGCCCGGCTGGAACGCGGTGCGCTTCGCGGCCGCGTCGATCTGCGTGCGGCCGCCGAGGGGGGAGCCGACGCGCAGCCCCACATGGGCACCCGTGATCGTCTGCTTGCCCTCGTTGGTGACCTTGCCGGAGACGGTGACGGTGTCGCCCTCGCGCGGCGCGCTGGGCGTGAGCGCGTCCAGGGACACGTCGACGGTCCCGGAACCGGTGGCGGCGCCCTTCGGGCCCGCAGCGGCCTCTCTGGGGCTTGTGACGGCCGTCTTCAAGGCCGACGCGGCGGTCTGCACATCGGGCGTCGCGGCGTACGCGGACGAAGGTGCGGGCACCTGAAGCAGCCCGGCCACCAGGGGCGCTCCGGCCAGCAGTGCCGCTGTGCGCCGGAGCCACCGGCGGGCAGGTGAGGGGCTGGTCCCCGGGAAGTCTGCCGCCTCGGCCACGCGTCGCCCGTCCCTCGTCGTCGTCAGCTGTGTGGTGGTTCTCGGTTGCTGCGTCCAGGCATGGTAACGAGGCGCGCCGGGGCTAAGTGCCGCGGACTGCTCCACAAGATCGCAAGAACCGGCCACCGTGGCCGCAAGGGCCGTGGTGAGCGCCGTGGACGGGCGCCGGGAGGGCGGCGGAAATCGGGGCGGCCGCGTGCCGCCGGGGCACGTACCCTTTTCTGTTGTGCCGAACGCCAACGAAGACAATCCCAGTGCCCTGAGCCAGGTGCAGCGCCGCGCCGTGAGTGAACTGCTGCGCGTGTCCCCTGTCGCGGACGACCTCGCCCGCCGTTTCCAGGAGGCCGGGTTCTCGCTCGCCCTGGTCGGCGGCTCGGTCCGGGACGCGCTCCTCGGCAGGCTCGGCAACGACCTGGACTTCACGACGGACGCCCGCCCCGAGGACGTGCTGAAGATCGTCCGTCCCTGGGCGGACGCGGTGTGGGAGGTCGGGATCGCCTTCGGCACGGTGGGCTGCCAGAAGGACGCCCGTGTGGACGGCGCCGAGCAGCGCTTCGAGATCGAGGTGACGACATATCGATCGGAGGCGTACGACAGGACCTCGCGCAAGCCCGAGGTGTCCTACGGCGACTCCATCGAGCAGGACCTCGTGCGCCGCGACTTCACCGTGAACGCGATGGCCGTGGCACTCCCGGAGAAGGAGTTCATCGACCCGCACGGCGGCCTCGAGGACCTGGCGGAGCGCGTCCTGCGCACCCCCGGCACCCCCGAGGACTCCTTCTCGGACGACCCGCTGCGGATGATGCGCGCCGCGCGCTTCGCCTCCCAGCTGGACTTCGAGGTGGCCCCGGACGTCGTCGCCGCCATGAAGGCGATGGCCGGGCGCATCGAGATCGTCTCCGCCGAGCGCGTCCGGGACGAGCTGAACAAGCTGATCCTCTCCGCGCACCCGCGCAAGGGCCTCGCCCTGCTCGTCGACACGGGCCTGGCCGACCACGTCCTGCCCGAGCTGCCCGCGCTGCGTCTTGAGCGCGACGAGCACCACCGGCACAAGGACGTCTACGACCACACGCTGATCGTCCTCGAGCAGGCGATGGCCCTGGAAGCGGACGGCCCGGACCTGACGCTGCGGCTCGCCGCGCTGCTCCACGACATCGGCAAGCCGAGGACGCGCCGCTTCGAGGGGGACGGCCGGGTCTCCTTCCACCACCACGAGGTGGTCGGCGCAAAGATGACCAAGAAGCGGATGACCGCGCTCAAGTACTCCAACGAGCTCGTCAAGGACGTCTCGCGCCTGGTGGAGCTGCATCTGCGCTTCCACGGGTACGGCACCGGGGAGTGGACCGACTCGGCAGTGCGTCGCTATGTACGTGACGCGGGCCCGCTCCTCGATCGACTCCACAAGCTGACCCGCTCCGACTGCACGACCCGCAACAAGCGCAAGGCCAACGCGCTCTCCCGCGCGTACGACGGCCTGGAGGAGCGCATCGCCCGCCTGAAGGAGCAGGAGGAGCTCGACGCGATCCGCCCCGACCTCGACGGCAACGAGATCATGGAGATCCTGAGCGTCGGCCCGGGCCCGGCGATCGGCAAGGCGTACAAGTTCCTGCTGGAGCTGCGCCTGGAGAACGGGCCGATGGAGCGGGACGCGGCGGTGGCGGCGCTCAAGGAATGGTGGGCGGCGGAAGGCTGACAAGGGACTGGGGCGGTGTGTTTCACGTGAAACAC
>NZ_JBHYJH010000080.1:0-3202 GCF_042740445.1 Streptomyces sp. NPDC059003
GGGCCGCTCCCGGGGCGCGGGAGCGGCCGACGTCTCAGCCCGTGCAGGCGGCAGGGCGACGCGGACGCGGGCCGCGTGGGCCCCAGCCGGAGTCGCCGTGCCCCCTCCCCCGTGCCGGGCACGCAGAGCGGATCCCACGGCCTGGGCGCGCCGCACGCGACGCGTCGTACCGGCACCGGTCCCTCCCCTCGTGGGGACCGGTGCCGAACGACGCTTCGCGGGTCTGTTGCGTACGCGCGAGGAGACCCTCGCCACCACTTCGTAACTCCGGCGGAAACCAGCCAGGAACACGCAGCACCATGAGTCGCCTCTCCGAGCGTCGGTCCTGTGGCCTGCTCCGACGCCTCGTGGTGGGTTCGCTACTGCGCCGCGATCCTGCCATTTACGGCTCGGGCTGAGGAGGTTCCGGTGCCGTCCGGCCAACTTCTTCGCAGGTCAGACGTATAAAGTGACTTTTCCGGTCCGGATGTCCAGGTGCGGCGGAAGAGCAGCTGAAGAGAAGGGGTGGAGGCCTTGAGTCCCGACTCGGGCGCACGCACAGCCTTCGCGGAACGCCTCGCGCTGCTGTACCAGGAGGCTGGAAACCCTCCCCTCAAGCGCGTGGCCGAGGCCGTCGCCCAGCTCCAGCGGGTCGATGAACGCGGGCGGCCCGTGCGGGTGTCCGCGCAGCGGATCAGCGACTGGCGGCGGGCCAAGAACGTGCCCGCGCAGTTCGCCGCCCTCACGGCGGTCCTGCACGTCCTGATACCCGAGGCGCGGCGCGAGCGGCCCGCGCCGGTGGCCCCGGGCCTGTACGACCTCGCCCAGTGGCAGCGCCTGTGGGAGCGCGCCGTGTCCGACCCGGCCGGCGAAGGAGCCGCGGCGGCCGTGGAGGACGAGGGGCGGGCTCCGGGTGACACCCCGGCCGCCCCCCTCGTGTGTCCGTACCGCGGGCTCGCCTCGTACCGGCAGCAGGACGCGCAGTGGTTCTTCGGGCGGGAGCGGAGCACGGAGGCGCTCGTCGGCCAGCTCCGCGCGGCGGAGAAGACCGGCGGCCTCGTCATGCTCGTCGGCGCGTCCGGGGCCGGGAAGTCATCCCTCCTGAACGCGGGGCTCGTGCCGACGCTGCGGAGCGGGGCGCTGGGTGAGGGGGACGGCGAGGGCGGTCCGGTGCTGCAGCTCGTGCCGGGCGGCGATCCCCTCGCGGAGCTGACCGAGCGGATACCCGAGCTCGCCCGGCCGGTGGCCGAGGGGCCCGGTGCGCCCGGGTTCGCCGACGCGGTGCGGGAGTCCGTGACGGCGTGGGCGCGGCGCGAGGCGTCCGCCGCCGCCCGGCCCGTCGTCATCGTGGACCAGTTCGAGGAGGCGTTCACCCTCTGCTCCGACGAGGCGGAGCGGCGCGCCTTCGTCCAGCTCCTCCACGCCGCGTGCTCGCCCGCCGACTCCGGCGACCCGGCCCCCGCGCTCGTGGTCCTCGGCATCCGCGCCGACTTCTACGAGGAGTGCCTCGGGCACCCCGAGCTGGCCGACGCGCTCCAGCACCGGCACATGGTGCTCGGGCCACTGACCACCACGGAACTGCGCACGGCGGTGACCGGGCCCGCCAAGGCCGTGGGCCTCGAGCTTGAGCCCGGTCTCGCGGAGCTGATCGTCCGCGAAGTGAGCGCCAACGGGCTCCACGGGGCGCACCACGCGGGTGTCCTGCCGCTCCTCTCGCACGCGCTGCTCGCCACCTGGCAGCGGCGGAAGGGCGGCCGTCTCACGCTCGCCGGCTACCGCGCGGCGGGGGGAATCCAGGGAGCGGTGGCGGCGACCGCCGAGCGCGCCTGGTCGACGCTCGACCCGGCGGCGCGCACGGCCGCGCGGCTGCTCCTGCTCCGCCTTGTCTGGCTCGGCGAGGACACCCAGGCCACCCGGAGGCGGGGCACGCGGCGCCAGCTCGCGGAGGGGTCGACGAACCCCGGCAAGACGGAGGAGTCGCTCGAAGCCCTGGTCCGCGCCCGCCTGGTGACCCTCGACGCGGAGACCGTGGAGATCACGCACGAGGCGCTGCTGCACGCCTGGCCGCGCCTGCGCGAGTGGATCGACGAGGACAGGAACGACAACCTCCTGCGGCAGCGCGTCGAGGAGGACAGCAGGACCTGGGAGGACTCCGACCGCGACACGGCCCTGCTCTACCGGGGCTCCCGTCTTGAGCAGGCCCGCGCCTGGGCGGACTCCGCCGAGGACACCTTCCTGACGCGCTGCGCCACGGACTTCCTCGCCGCGTCGGACCGGCTGCGCAAGCGCACGGTCCGGCTCCGGCGCGGCGCGGTGTCGGCCCTGCTCGCGCTCGCCCTGTTCGCCGTCACCGCGGCGGTGGTCGCCTGGCAGCAGCGCAACGACGCGGTGGCCAAGCGGAACGACGCGGTCTTCGAGCAGGTGACCGCCGAGGCCGACCGCGCCAAGGCCACCGACCCGTCCCTGTCCGCCCAGCTCGACCTGGTGGCCCACCGCCTGCGGCCCGACGACGAGGGCACGCAGAATCGTTTGATCTCCATCGTGAACGCGCCCCTCGCCACCCAGCTCCGCGGCCACACCGGCGCCGTCTACCTCACCTCGTTCAGCCCGGACGGACGGCTCCTCGCCACCGCGAGCTACGACCGGACGGTCCGGCTGTGGGACGTGGCGAACCGGTCACGGCCCAAGCCCCTGGGCAAGCCCCTCACCGGCCACACGAGTTGGGTGAGCAGCGCGGTCTTCAGCCCGGACGGCGCCACCCTCGCCAGCGCTTCGGACGACGGCACGATCCGGCTGTGGGACGTGCGGGACCGCGCCCGGCCGCGCCCGCTCGGCGCGCCCGTGACCGGCCACCGCGGCACCATCTACCTCCTCGCCTTCAGCCCGGACGGAGGCACGCTGGCCTCCGCCAGCGAGGACCACACCGTCCGCCTGTGGAACATGGCGGACCCGCGCCGCCCGAAGGCGCTGCGCACCCTGACCGGCCACACCGCCCCGGTGCGGTCCGTGGCGTTCAGCCCCGACGGGCGGACCCTGGCGGCCGGGGGCGACAACGGCGTGATCCGGCTGTGGAACACGGCCGACCCGCGCCACCCGGAGCCGGTCAGGAAGGTGCTCACCGGGCACAAGGAGACGGTGCACTCCGTGGCCTTCAACGCCGACGGCCGCACCCTCGCCAGCGGCAGCACCGACAACACCGTCCGGCTCTGGAACGTGGCCGACC
>NZ_JBHYJH010000080.1:3301-22115 GCF_042740445.1 Streptomyces sp. NPDC059003
CACCCTCGCCAGCGGCAGCACCGACAACACCGTCCGGCTCTGGAACGTGGCCGACCCACGCCGCGCGAAGTCGCTCGGCGCACCGCTCACCGGGCACACGGGACCCGTGTGGTCCGTGGCCTTCAACCCCGCGGGCACCATGCTGGCCGCCGCCAGCGCCGACAGCACGGCGACCCTGTGGAACGTCCGCGACCCGGCGCACCCCTCGCAGGTCGGCGAGCCGCTCGCGGGCAGCGGCGGGGAGATGTACGCGCTCGGCTTCAGCCCCGACGGCCGCACGCTCGCCACGGGCAGCGGCGACAACAAGGTCCGCCTGTGGTCGATACCGACGTCGGACATGCTCGGCCGCATCGGCACGTTCCGCCCCGACGGGAAGGTGCTCGCCACGGCCGCGCGCGACGAGAAGGTCCGGCTGTGGAACGTGGAGCGGCCCAACCGGCCCGTGGCGCTGAGCGAGCCGTTCAAGCCCGCGGAGGGTGCGGTGCGCGCGCCCGCGTTCTCGCCCGACGGCCGCACCCTGGCGCTCCTCACCGGAAGCCGCGGGGTGCAGTTGTGGAACGTCACCGACCCGTCCCGCCCCGTCGCGTACGGCCCGCCCGTCGCGCTGCGCACGCGCTTCGCCGCCGCCCTCGCCTTCAGCCCGGACGGGCGCACGCTGGCCACCACGTACGACGACCGCACCGTCCAGCTGTGGAACATCAGCGACCCGGAGCGCCCCCGCCGGCTCGGCGCGCCGCTCGCCGGACACAAGGGGTACGTCAACGACCTCGCCTTCAGCAAGGACGGGCGCACGCTCGCCAGCGCCAGCGCGGACGGCGCCATCCGGCTGTGGGACGTGACCGAGCCGCGGCACGCCACCCGGCTCGGGCGGCCGCTCACGGGTCACCTGGGCCCCATCAACACGCTCGTCCACAGCCCCGACGGCCGCACGCTCGCCAGCGGCAGTGACGACGGCACGGTCCGGCTCTGGAACGTCGCCGACCCCCGCGCGGCCGCCCCCCTGGGGTCGCCGCTCACGGGCCACACGGATGCGCTGGTGTCCCTGACGTTCAGCCGGGACGGCCGCACGCTGGCCAGTGGCGGCAACGACAACACGGTCCGGCTCTGGGACGTCAGCCGCCCGTCGCAGGCCGCCGCCATCGGCCAGTCGATGAGCCCCAACGCCAAGACGGGGAGTTTTCTGTCGTTCAGCCCGCACGGACAGATGCTCGGAGTTTCCAGCGGCACCGATACCGTCCGGCTGTGGAACCTGGACACCGACGCGGCAATGCGCCGCATTTGCTCGACCACGCGGGGTGTCCTGACACCGCAGAATTGGCACGAGTATCTGCCCCGTCTCTCGTACGCGCCTCCGTGCGACGAGTAACGGTTCGCTGTTTCACCACCGCTTCACCACAGCGGTCACGGCGTGATCCCGATCACAACTCACTATCTCGGTCGGGCAGTTCACTCCCGCTGCGCCAACAGGCTTGTTACCGTTAGGTGCAGCCCGATCGCTGGTGCATCCCCCGTCGCCAGCGATCGGGCCCTTACGTGCTTCCGCCGCCGCGCGGACACCTCGCGCGACCTCCGTGATTGCACCCTCTGCAATGCGGCCTATTTACGCGGCGCTTTTCGGCTGTCAGCCCCGCGCACGAAATTCCGGTGCCGCGCCCGGTTCTGTGTTCAGTTCTCATGTCACAAGCGTCGCCCTAGGATTCCGGGCGCCTCTGCACTCATCAACATCCCTTTAGGAGTCGTAGGGTGAGTGCCATGAGCCGGCGCATCATCATCGTCACCGCCGTCCACGCCCCCTCGGCCCGCTTCCTGCCGGACGCGTACAAGTCGCTGCGCGAGCAGGAGCTTCCCGACGGCTGGGAGTGGCGCTGGCTGATCCAGGAGGACGGCGAGAGCGACCGGGTCGGCCCGTTCGTGCCGGACGACGACCGGGTGAGCTTCGCCCAGGGGCGCGCCGGCGGCCCCGGCGTCGCCCGCACCATGGCGCTCGCCCACGCCGACGGCGCGTACGTGAAGGTCCTCGACGCCGACGACCAGCTCCTGCCGGGCGCGCTCGCCCGCGACTTGGCGGCGCTCGAAGGCGACCACACCCTCGGCTGGGCGACATCGCGCGTGCTCGACCTGCTGCCGGACGGGACGACGGCGGGCTTCCCCGGCGACCCCGACCACGGCCCCGTCGAGCGCGGAGCGGTCCTGGAGCACTGGAAGGCGAACGGCTTCCGCGCCCAGGTCCACCCGGCGTCCCTCTTCGTACGCCGTGACCTCCTTGTCGCCCTGGGCAGTTGGATGGCCCTTCCCGCCTCGGAGGACACCGGGCTGCTCCTCGCCCTCAACACGGTGGCCCGGGGCTGGTTCTCGTCCGAGGCCGGGCTGCTCTACCGCAAGTGGGAGGGCCAGGCCACGGGTCAGGCGGCCCATACGGACGACGCGGAGCGCGCGGCGCGGATGGCGGTCGTGGAGGCCCGGGCGCGGGCGCTGTCCCGCTTCCAGTGGCGCTATCCGGCCGGGCCGCCGTCAGGCGAGTGACCTCTCCGGCCGGGCCCCGTCAGGCGAGTGACTCCGCGTCGACCCGCGAGAAGATCAAGTCCATGCCTTCGCCGACAGGTTGGCGCCATCGGACAGGACCGCCCCGCGCCTGCCGCACGGCGGCCGGATAGCTCCCCGGCGCATAGTCGTTGACCAGGCGGTACGCGTGGAAGCCGTGCGCGCGCATCGTCTCTATGAGTTCGTCGGCGGACTCGCCGAGCTGCGCCATCCGGTCGGGCGTGACCTCGACGGCGATCTCCGCGTCAGGGCGGAGCCGGTCCAGGAGGGGGGCCAGGCCCCGGACGACGCTGCCCTCCGCGCCCTCGACGTCGACCTTGATGACGCGGGCCCGCGCGATCTCGTCCGGCTCCAGGAGCTCCGGCAGCGGGACCGCCTCCGTCTCGAAGGACGACTCCACCGGGCCGTCCCACGGAACGACGCTGTTCGCGCCCATGTTGTGCGCGCTGGCGAGGACGAAGGTGAGCTTCTCGTGGCGGTCCGAGACGGCCGCGTTGACCGCCCGGATGTTGTCGCAGGCGTTCAGGTCCCGGTGCTGGAGCAGGCGCCGGTGGAAGTCGGGCGAGGCCTCGATGGCGACGACCCGGCCCCCGGCCCCGACCAACTGGGCCCCGAGCACGCTCAGATAGCCGATGTTCGCGCCGACGTCCACGAAGACGTCCCCGGGGCGCAGCCGCCCCCGCAGCCAGCGCGACATGTGCGGCTCCCAGACGCCGAACAGATAGATGTAGCGCTGGATGAGGTCCTGCGTGTCGACCGCGAACCTGGCCCCGGAGAGCGACGCGGTCACCCGCCGCCGGGGGTGCTCCCGCAGCCAGGGGTTCAGGTACCGCGTGGCGAGCGCGGCCTTGCCCGCGGTCCAGGGGGCGTCGCGCACGTACCGCCGCCCGAGCGTGGCAAGGACCTCCGACACCGCGCTGCTCATCCGCACCCTCGCCTCACCCGCGCCTCTCTCGATCGAACGGCAGGTCCAGCATACGAATCGCGTTGCCGCGCAGCAGTTTGTAGGCCACGTCGTCGGAGAGCCCGCCCACGTGCTCGGCGGCGACCCGCTTCGTGTGCGGCCAGGTCGAGTCGACGTGGGGGTAGTCGGTCTCGAAGGTGGCGTTGTCGACGCCGACGGTCTCGATGGCCTCGATGCCGTGCCGGTCGCGGAAGAAGCAGCAGAAGATCTGCCGGTAGTAGTACGTGGACGGCGGCTCGGGGATCAGATCGCGCACCCCGCCCCACGCGCGGTGCTCCTCCCACACGTCGTCGGCGCGCTCCAGGGCGTACGGGATCCAGCCCATCTGGCCCTCGCTGTAGGCCAGTTTCAGGCGCGGGAACTTCACCAGGACCCCGGAGAACAGGAAGTCCATCATCGAGGCCATCGCGTTGTTGAACGACAGCGAGGCCTGCACGGCGGGCGGCGCGTCCGGGGACGCGGCGGGCATCTGCGAACTGCTGCCGATGTGCATGTTCACGACGGTGCCGGTCTCCTCGCACGCGGCGAAGAACGGGTCCCAGTACCCGCAGTGGATGGACGGCAGCCCCAGATAGGTGGGGATCTCGGAGAACGTCACCGCCCGCACGCCGCGCGCGGCGTTCCGCCGGATCTCCGCGACCGCGAGCTCGACGTCCCACAGCGGGATCAGGCACAGCGGGATGAGCCGCCCGCCGCTGTCCCCGCACCACTCCTCCACCATCCAGTCGTTGTACGCGCGCACGCAGGCGAGCGCGACGTCCTTGTCGTGCGCCTCGGCGAAGGTCTGGCCGCAGAAGCGCGGGAAGGTCGGGAAGCAGAGGGAGGCCTCGACGTGGTTGAGGTCCATGTCCGCGAGGCGCGCCTCAGGGTCCCAGCAGCCGCGCCGCATCTGCTCCCGCGTGATGCCGTCGAGCGTCATCTCGTCCCGCGAGAAGCCCACGGCGGCGATGATGCGCTTGTACGGGAAGACCTCGCCCTCGTACCGCCACCAGTCGGTGATCTGGCCGTCCGGGTCGGTGGTGAACCGGTACTTGCCGCCGATGTACGCGAGCTCGCCGATCCCGGCGGTGAAGGGCTGTGGGCCCTTGTCGCGGTACTTGGCGGGAAGCCAGGTCTCGAAGAGGTGCGCGGGCTCGATCACGTGATCGTCCACGCTGATGACCCTGGGAATGTCACTGGTGCCGGACTCTGTGCCCTTCATGCCGCAGCCCCCTGCCCGCCGGTTCCACCGCGTCGTGACTCGGCCGTATCTGACGACCCATCAGATGGAGGGTAGGGGGACACCCTTCCGACAGCAAGCGCCTTGCACATTGGCCGCACTTCCGCTGAACTGACACTCCGTCAGATTCCTTTATGGGCAGGGAGGTGCCACGGTGCAGACGGTCTGGCTCGGCGGCGCCGAGTGGTTCGCGGTCCTCCGGATCGGCCTCGGCCTGTGGTGGCTGGAGAGCTGGCGGCACAAGGACAAGAAGAGCTGGTTCTCCGGGGGCGGCATCGGGTGGGCGGGCGGCATCGCCGAGCAGCACCGCTGGCCGTTCGTGCGGCGGGGCTTCGACACCCTGGTCAGGCCGCGGCCACGGCTCATGGCCTACGTCGTCGCGTACGCGGAACTGGCGCTCGGCCTCGGCCTGATCGCCGGTTTCCTCACGCCGATCGCGCTCGTCGGCGGCCTCGTCCTCAACCTGGTCTACCTCGTCCTCATGATCCACGACTGGGCCGAGCAGGGGCAGAACCTCATGATGGCCCTGATCTCCACGGTCGCCCTGCTGGGCATGAGCTGGCAGACGTGGTCCCTCGACCACGCGATCGGACTGTTCCTGTGAGGCGGGTCCTGTGAGGCGGGTCCTGTGAGGCGGGTCCTGTGAGGCGGGCCGCATCGGCCCATGAGGGAGGAGGGGACATGAGCACACCCACCACGGAACGGGCCCTCCGGCAGCGGCATCTGGCGCGCGCCGAGCGTGCGTACCGCCGTGCCGTGGCCGCCTGTCGTGCCGCCGGTGTCGAGCCCGACCAGGCGGAGACCGTACCCACCGGGCTCGCCGCGCGGGCCGCGAGCGCGGTGCGGCTCTCCGCGCGGTCGATCGCCGAGCTCGAAGGGCGCTCCCCGGACGCCGCCGCGGACGCGCGCTGCGCCAGGAACGCCGCCGCTGCCGCCGCCGTCGCGGCCCAGGCGGCTCACGAGGCTCACGCGAATCACGTGACCGACGCGGATCACGGCAGCGGTACCGGAGAGAGCGTGGCTGCCGCGCTGCGGGCGGCCCTCGCCGCTTCCCGGGCGGCCGCCGAACTCGCGGGCGGGCAGCGGCCCGGCCGGGACGAAGCGCTCCTCGCGCGGGCCGACGCGGCGGAGGAGGACGCCCGCGCCGCGGCCGAGAGGGCGGGCTGGGTTCAGGCGGCGAGCCGGGCGGCTATCTTCGCGAGGCGCTCGCCCTGATAGCGGGCGGCGAGCAGGACGTTCTCGCCGGGGGCGCCCGCGCCGCCGGGGTGGGAGGTGCCGTACGGGTTGCCGCCCGCGCCGTACACGACCGGGTCGGTGAAGCCGGGCGAGACGATGACCGAGCCCCAGTGGTGGAACGTGTTGTAGAGGGTGAGCAGCGTCGACTCGTTGCCGCCGTGCGCGTTGTGGGCGCTGGTGAACGCGGTGGCGGGCTTGTCGATCATGACGCCCTGCTGCCACAGGCCGCCCGTGGTGTCGATGAACTGCTTCAGCTGCGCCGAGATGTTGCCGAAGCGCGTCGGCGACCCGAAGGCGTACGCGTCCGCCCAGGTCAGGTCGTCGAGCGTGGCGATCTCGACGTCCTTGGTCGCCTCGACGTGCTCGCGCCAGGCCGGGTTGGCGTCGATGGCCGCGTCGGGGGCGAGCTCGGCCGCCCGGCGCAGGCGCACCTCGGCGCCCGCCTTCTCGGCGCCTTCGGCGATCGCGGTGGCCAGCTTGTGGACGCTGCCGGTGGACGAGTAGTAGATGACCGCGACCTTGGCGCTCATGGTGAGGCCCCTTCCCCGGTTCCCCGAGTCTCAGAATCAGTGGAGAGCAGTGCAGAGCAATGTGGAGAGCGATACAGAGCAGTGCAGAGCAGTACAGAGCTGTGCGTCGCAGAAGCGGATCGGTATCCGTTTTCCTGCTGGGCATGAGTCAAGCGGACGGGAATCCGTTTCGCAAGGGGTTCGGGGAAAGAAGTGGATGACTATCCGCTTAGCCGGTGCGGTCCGGTAGCCTCGGGGCATGAGCCGCACGAGCCGCATCGAACTCCCGGTCACGGGCCAGCCCCCGCCCGAGCGCGCCGACGCCGCGCGCAACCGGCAGCGGATCCTCGACGCGGCGGCCCGCCTGGTCGACGAGCACGGCCCGGACGCCGTCACCATGAACGCCGTCGCGCACGCCGCGGGCATGGGCGTGGGCACGGTGTACCGGCGCTTCGGCGATGTGAGCCAGCTCCTGCTCGCGCTGCTCGACGACACCGAGAAGCGCTTCCAGGAGGCCTTCATGTCCGGGCCGCCGCCGCTCGGCCCGGACGCGCCGCCCGCCGAGCGCCTGCGCGCCTTCCTGCGCGCGCTCGCGGACCGCGTGGTCGAGAAGCGCACGATCATGCTCGCCGCGGAGGCCGCGTCCCACATCGCGCGCTACCGCAGCGGCGTGTACGGCACGACCCATCTGCACGTGACGATGCTGCTGCGCCAGGTGCGGCCCGACGTGGACGCGCCCGCCCTCGCGCACCTGCTGCTCGCGCCGTTCTCGCCGAGCCTGTTCGAGCACCTGATGGTGGACTGCGAGATGCCCGCGGACCGGATCAAGGCGGCGGTGGACGACCTGCTCGGCAGCCTCGGGATCGGCTAGGGCCAGCCGGAGTCGCCCTCACTTCAGCTCACTTCAGGAAGTCCGAGCACACATACGTCCCGGAGCGCCCGTCCCACGGCCGGACCGTGACCCTGATGTCGTCGGTGCGCTTCGCGCCGTCGCCGTCGCCGTCGCCGCCGGACACGGCCCGCGCCCGCGCGAAGCTGCAGACGAGCTGGCCGAGGACGTTCCGGTCGCCCGGGCGCGAGGCGGAGAGTTCCGGGACGGGGGCGCGGACCGTGACCGTGTCCCCCTTGGCCGTGGCCTCGTAACTGCCCTCCTCCAGCAGGGTGGTGAGCCCGGACGCCCGTTCCGCCTCCGTCGGGCCGGCCACGAGGTATTTGATGACGCCGGAGAAGTCGCCGTCCCCGGACACCGGGACGTTCGGGCGCGAGACCGCCTCCAGGCGCCCCGCCTGGGAGACGAAGTACAGGCGCAGGCCCTTGGTCAGGCCGCCCGCGGACCCGCCGCCGTCCAGGACGCCGGTGGGGCGCACCCCGCAGCCGGCGAGCAGCAGCACGGCCGTCAGGGCCAGGGCGGATCTCACAGCTTTCGCGGCCTTCATGCGTCCTCCTCGCGCGGGCGCCGCCACGGCAGCCGCAGCGTGAACACCGCCCCGCCGTCCGGCCTGTTGGCCGCGTCGATGGTGCCGCCGTGCAGGCGCGCGTTCTCCAGGGCGATGGCGGTGCCGAGCCCGCTGCCCTCCGAGCGGGTGCGCGCGGCGTCCGCCTTGTAGAAGCGGTCGAAGACGTGGGCGAGGGCCTCGGGCGGCAGGCCGGGGCCGCGGTCGGCGACCTCGATGGTCACCCGGTCGCCCGCCGGGTCGGTGGCCAGGGTGACCGTCACGGGCTCGGCTCCGTGGCGGAACGCGTTGCCGACGAGATTGGCGACGATCACGTCCATGCGGCGCCGGTCGACCATGGCCCGTACGCCGTCGGGGAGTTCCACGCGTACGCGGCCGGTCCAGGCCCGCAGCGAGAGCGTGGCCCCGACGGCCTCCGCGAGGTCGGTGCCGGTCAGGTTGAGCCGGGCCGCTCCCGAGTCGAAGCGGGACATCTCCATCAGGTCGTCCACGAGCCGGGAGAGCCGGGCGGTCTCCTCGCTGACCGTGCGGGCGGCGTGGGCCGTGTCCGGCGGCAGGGCGCCCGCGTCCTCGTCGAGGACGGTGGCGACCATCGTCATCGCGGCCAGCGGGGTGCGCAGTTCGTGCGAGACGTCGGCGACGAACCGCTTCGCCCGCGCGTCCTGCTCGCGCAGCTCGGCGACCGACGCCTGAAGGGCGTCCGCCGTTCTGTTGAAGTCCCGTGCCAGGTCGGCGAGTTCGTCGCGCCCTCGCACCCTGACCCGGGACGTGAGGTCACCGGCCGCGTGCCGCCGCGTCGCCCGGCCCAGCTCGCGCACCGGCCGCAGGACCGTACCGGCGGCCAGCAGCGCGAGGACGGCCGCGAGGAGCACCACCGGCACGATGCCGCCGCGCACCGCGTCGACCACCCCCGCCGTGTCCTCGCTCTCCTCCCGCAACGACGTGATGGCGAAGACGTCGAGGCCGGACGGCGCCGCCGACTCGAAGGTGACCGGGGTGCCCACGACCAGGTACGCGCCGCCGTGCCGCTCGACGCGCTGGAAGCTCATGCGGTTGCGGTCGCGTACGGCGGCGCGCAGCTCGGGGGTGATGCGCGAGCGGTCGGCGGACGCGTCGGACGACGCCGTGAGGGAGCGGTACCGGGCCACGACGACGGCATCGCCGCCGAGGCCGTCCGCGATGCCCGCCGCGAAGCGGGTGAGCGAGACCTTGTCGGCCGGGACGTCGAAGCCGACGGCGGCCTGTTCGACGCGGCTCCTGAAGTCGGTCCGCACGGCGTCCTGTTTGCGCTCCAGGACGGCGTTGCGGGATTCGCGGTAGGCGAGCGCGGTCGCGGTGACCGCGCTGACCAGGGCGACGAGCACGAAGGCGACGACCAGGCGGGCGCGCAGGCCGCCGAGCCGCAGCGGCCAGCGCGGACGGGGACGGCGGGCGCCGCCGCGGCGGGCGCTCACACCGGCCCGAAGCGGTACCCGAACCCCCGTACCGTCTGGATGTAGCGCGGCCGTGCCGGGATGTCCTCGATCTTGGCGCGGAGCCGGCCGACCGCCGCGTCCACGAGCCGCGAGTCCCCGAGGAAGTCGTGCTCCCACACGGACTCCAGGAGCTGCTCGCGGCGGAACACGCGGGCCGGGGACGCCGAGAGTTCGAGCAGCAGGCGCAGTTCGGTGGGCGGCAGGGCGATGGGCGTACCGCGCTTGGCGACGGTGAGCCCGGCCCGGTCGATGACCAGGCCCGCGTGGTCCTCGCCGCGCGCGGCCCCGGCGGGCTCGGCCCGGCGCAGGGCCGCCCGGATCCTGGCTTCGAGGACCGGCGCGGTCACCGGCTTGACCACGTAGTCGTCGGCGCCCGCCTCCAGGCCGCGCACGATGTCGGTGTCGTCGCCGCGCGCGGTCAGCATGATCACGGGCACCGTCGATCCGGAGGCGCGCAGGCGGCGGCAGACCTCGAAGCCGTCGATGCCGGGGAGCATCAGGTCGAGTACGGCGAGTTCGACGGCCGAGCCCGACGCACCGGCCGCGGGGGCGGCGCCGGTCAGCAGGGCGAGCCCCTCCTCACCGGTCGCGGCCGTGGCCACCTCGTAGCCGTGCCTGCGCAGCACGAGCTCCATGCCGTCGCGCACGGACACGTCGTCCTCGATCAGCAGTACATGGGCCATGGCGCCGATTATGCGCGAGGGTCTGCGCTGTTCAGGGCCGGTGGCGGCGGTCGGGGGCGGGGTCCGGCGCATTGTTACGTGCTCATCATGCGGCCATGGACCGGTCACCATGTTCGGGGCCGACGTTGGTCGCATGAGCTTCCACAGCGCTTCCCGCAGCACCGCGCGGCTCCGGCTCGCCGCGGTCGTCGCCACTCCCCTGCTCGCCCTCTCGGTCGCCTGCGGCGGCGGGGGCGGCTCGGACTCCGGTCAGGGCAAGGAGGTCGCGTCCGCCCCCGACGAGCCGACCGGCAAGGGCAAGGACGGCCGGAAGAAGGACGACGGCGGCGCGAAGACCGCCGCGGAGGGCAAGGGCGCCTTCTACGACGCGCAACTGACGTACGTCCGCTGCATGCGGACCAAGGGCGGCGTCAAGGACTTCCCCGACCCCCGCCTGAGCGGCTACCTCGACTACGACAAGATCGGCGAGGTCGTCGACCCGAAGAACAACGGCGTGGAGTACAAGGGCGGCAAGGACGGCGTCTGCTTCCCCGAGTTGAAGAAAGCGGTGGACCTGGCGCCCGAGCGCGACCAGCAGAAGGACTACGAGTCGATGCTCGCGCACGCCAAGTGCATGCGCGACAACGGCGTCTCCAGGTTCACCAACCCCACCATGTCCGGCGGCAACGCCGTGCCCGGCGGCGACCCCAACCCCGCGAGCCCGTCGCTCGACCCGGACTCACCCGCGTACAAGCAGGCCCGCCAGGCGTGCAGGAGCAAGCTGCTCGAAGGCCTGGACGGGATGCAGTAGATGAGACGCCGTGCCGAACTCCTCGCCGGTGCCGCCGTGGTGGCCGCCGCGGCCGTCGCCGTGGGTGCCGTGGTGTACGGCGGCGGAGGCGACGCCGTCGAGGACAGCGGTGGCGGACGCCCGCCCGCCACCGCCACGATCACCCGGACCGACCTCGCGCTCTCCAAGACCGTCGACGGCCGGATCGACTTCGCGCAGCGCCGCGCGGTGAAGCCGGCGGCCGCGGGCACGGTGACGGTCGCGGCCCGCGAGGGCGCCACGGTCACGCGCGGCCAGGCCCTCTACGAGCTGGACGACAAGCCGGTCACGCTCCTGTACGGACCGGTGCCCGCCTTCCGCGAGATGAAGGTCGGCGCCCGCGGCAGCGACGTACTGGAGCTGGAGCGCAATCTCGTCGCGCTCGGGTACGGCAGCGGCCTCTTCGTCGACCCGCGCTTCGACAAGGCGACGGAGGCCGCCGTCAAGCGGTGGCAGAAGTCCCTGAACCGGACGCCGACCGGCAGGGTCGGCAAGGGCCACGTCGTCTTCCAGCCCGACCGGGTCACCGTCGTCCGCGCGGACGCGGCGCTCGCCGATCAGGTGGGCCCGGACGCGGCGGTGCTCACGGTCGCCTCCACACGGCCCGTCGTCCGCGCGGAGCTCGACCAGGCCGACGCCTCGCTGACCTCGAAGAACACCAAGGTCGAGGTGGTCATGCCCAGCGGAAGGACCGAGCGGGGCCGGGTCACGGGCACGGTCGGGCCGGAGGGGTCCGAGGACGCGGAGGGCCAGGACGGCATCACGGTCGAGGTCGCCCTGGACGGCGGCGCGTCGGCGATGTCCGGCGAGGACACCAAGGCCACGGCGAGCGTGCGGTTCGTCAGCGAGAGCCGCGAGGACGTCCTCACGGTCCCGGTGGAGGCGGTCGTCGCGCTGCGCGGCACGGACGGCGGCTACGGCCTGCAGCTCGTCGAGGGCGGCGGGTCCCGGATGGTGCGGGTCGAGACGGGCCTGACGGCCGACGGCCGCATCGAGGTCAGCGGGGCGCGGATCAAGGAGGGTCTCAAGGTCGGGGTGGCCACGGAATGAATCACTCCACTTCTGCCTCCGTGGCGGCGGCGCCCGCCGCGGCTTCCGCGGTGCCCGTCGCCGCGTCCGCCGATGCGGCGCCCGTCGTCGAGCTGCGGGACGTCGTCAAGTCGTACGCCGGTGGCGTGCACGCCCTGCGCGGCGTGAGCCTCACCGTGCGCGCCGGTGAACTCCTCGCGATCGTCGGCCCTTCGGGGTCGGGGAAGTCGACGGCGCTCCATGTCATCGGCACGCTGGACGCGCCCACGGCGGGCACGGTCCGCGTGGCCGGGTACGACGTGCGGCGCCTGTCGGACGCGCAGCTGTCCGCGCTGCGGGCCCGCCACATCGGCTTCGTCTTCCAGCACTTCCACCTGGCGGCGGGCCGCGACGCCGTCGACAACGTCGCGGACGGGCTCCTGTACGCGGGCGTCGGCCGCAAGGAGCGCCGCGCCCGCGCCCGCGCCGCCCTGGAGCGGGTCCGCCTGGGCCACCGCCTCGGCCATCGGCCCGCCGAGCTCTCCGGCGGCGAGAAGCAGCGCGTCGCCATCGCCCGCGCCCTGGCCGGCGAGCCCGACCTGCTGCTCGCCGACGAGCCGACCGGCGCCCTGGACACAGCGTCCGGCGAGGTCGTCATGGAACTCCTGCACGAGCTGAACGCGGCGGGCACCACGGTGTGCGTGATCACGCACGACAACGAGATCGCGGACTCGCTGCCGCGCCGGGTCCGGTTCAGGGACGGCGAGATCGTGTCCGACGCGCGTACGCAGGAGGGGAGTTCACGATGACGTCCCCACGACGGAAGCCGGGCCGTCGGCTCGGGCCCGCACGGCTCTCCCCCCGCGACGTCCTGCGCCTCGGCGCCGTCGGCCTGCGCGCCCGCCGCGCCCGCGTCGTCCTGTCCGCGCTCGGCATCGCCATCGGGATCGCCACGATGGTCGCCGTGGTGGGCCTGTCCCAGTCCAGCAAGTCGGACCTGATGGCGCGGCTCGACCGCCTCGGCACGAACCTGCTCACCGTCGAGGCGGGCGAGGACCGCGACGGCAACAGGCTGAAGCTGCCGAAGTCGGCGGTGGCGATGGTCGAGCGCATCGGCCCCGTCCAGCACGCCACGGCGACCGCGGACGTGGACGCCCGCATCCGCCGCAGCGACGTGGTGCCCAGGGAACGGGCGGCGGGCGTCACCGCCCAGGCGGCCCGCACGGACCTCCTGAAGGCCCTGGGCGCCCGCGTGGCCAAGGGGAGCTGGCTGAACGAGGCCAACGAGCGCCTGCCCGTCACCGTCCTCGGCGCCCTCGCCGCCGAGCGCCTCGGCGTCACCGAGCCGGGCGAGAAGATCATGATGGAGGACGAGTACGTCGTCGTGGTCGGCATCCTCGAGCCGGTGGAGCTGGTCCCGACCCTGGACCGGGTGGCGATGGTCGGCTTCCCCGCCGCCGAGAGGCACTTCCGCTTCGACGGCCACCCCACGACGGTCTTCGAGCGCTCGCCCGACGCGACCGTCGAGGACGTGCGCGCCGTCCTGGCCCGCACGGTCAGCCCCGGCGCCGAAGGCTCCGTCAAGGTCTCGCGCCCCTCGGACGCGCTCGCGGCGAAGGCGGCCACCGACAAGGGCCTGACCAGCCTGATGCTCGGACTCGGCGCGGTGGCGCTCCTGGTCGGCGGGGTCGGCGTGGCCAACACCATGGTCATCTCGGTCCTCGAACGCCGCCAGGAGATCGGCCTGCGCCGCGCGCTCGGCGCCACCAGGAACGCGATCCGCCTCCAGTTCCTCACGGAGTCCCTGCTGCTGTCCGCCCTCGGCGGCGCGGCGGGCGCCGTCCTGGGCGCGGCGGCGACGTTCGGCTTCTCCTTCGCCCAGGACTGGACGGCGGTCGTACCCGCCTGGTCCCTCGCGGGCGGCTTCGCGGCGACGCTGCTCATCGGCGTCCTCGCGGGCCTCTATCCGGCGGTACGGGCCTCGCGCCTGCACCCCACGGTGGCGCTGAACGCGAAGTGACGCAGGTCACCTGCTGGGGCCGCTGAGTTCGGGCGGGGCGGCGGGTCATACGTACGAAAGCAAGGGCGGGGTCAGGGATCCCGCCGGGGGAGGCGCAGCGCGCCGACAGGACGGAGACCGACGACATGGCCACCAGCACCAGCACCGCCACCGCCGCCGTGAAGGGGCCCGCCAGCTACTTCCCCTCCATCGAGAAGAAGTACGGGCGGCCGGTCGCCGAGTGGCAGGAGCTCATCCGGAGCGCGGCGCCGCGCAAGCACATGGAGCTCGTCGCCTGGCTCAAGGCCGAGCACGGCCTGGGCCACGGCCACGCCAACGCGCTCGTCGCGCACACCCTCGCCGAGGACAAGCAGCGCGCCTAGGCGGCCTGGCGGGCGGTGCGGCGGCGGGCGTCGAGGGCCGCCGCACCGGTGAGCACGGCCGCCGTGAGCGCGAGGACGAGCGCCGCCGTATTGGCGTACTCGGGCACGCCCGCCGTGTACGTACCGCCGCCTTCCACGCGGCAGCCGAAGCGCAGGGGGACGTACGTGGCCTCGTAGCCGACGAGGCTCGCCTCGTGGGCGGGGCCCACCGCGTCCTGGCAGAGCTGGACGTGCTCCGTGATGTCGACGCCGAGCAGCCGGACGGCGGCCCAGGCGTAGCAGGCGGCCGCGGCCGCGCCGGTGAGGGCGGCGGCGCCGCGCAGGGCGGACGGCAGCCGGGGCGCCGAGGCCCGCCGCCACCGCGCGAGCGTCACGCCGGTGTACGCGGTCAGGGCAATGACCGCCACGCCCCCCAGGGCGACTATGCCCATCAGCGAGACGACGCTGTGTTCGTGAATGGCGTCCGACATGTGCGCCCCGCCCCTCTCCCCAGGCAGCCGTATGCCCGTATGCGAGAGGCCTTTCTATCAGGTGTCTCCCATTTCACCCTTTACGGGCGGCCCGGCGGTGCCCGCGCGGTCGCACAGCCGCGGCGCGAGCGGGATTCGCGCCTGCGCGGCCGCTCCCCTGCGGCCGCGCAGGCGGGTGCGGTGCTTGCTGGACATGTCCTCAGCCTTGCCGCACCAGGGCGGTTCCGGCACCGCCTCTTCACTCGGCGCCGGGACCTCTGCCAGGGACTTCCGGGATTCAGAGTGCCCTGCCGGGGAGGGGTACCGCGAGGGCCAAGTGGCCCTCTTCCAGGGCCACTTGGCCCCCGAGCGGGGCCACTGGCGGGCCGTTCGGCCCCTGGCAGCGGCAAGCCCTTTCCGTCACGCTGTCCGGGGGAATCCGCCGGACCGGTCTCGGTCACGGGCGGACAGGGCAGGAGAAGGCAGGAGAAGGCAGGAGAGGAGGTGGAGATGGACGGGACGGAGAAGAGGGCCATCCGCGTCTTCCTCCTTGACGACCACGAAGTCGTCCGCAGAGGGCTGCGGGACCTGCTCGACAGCGAGCCGGACATCGAGGTCGTCGGCGAGGCGGGGACCGGGGCGCAGGCACTGGTGCGCGGGCCCGCGCTGCGGCCGGACGTGGCGGTGCTCGACGTACGCCTCCCGGACGGGAACGGGATCACCGTCTGCCGTGAACTGCGGTCCCTCATGCCGGAGGTGGCGTGCCTGATGCTCACGTCGTTCGACGACGAGGACGCGCTGCTCGACGCGATCATGGCGGGCGCCGCGGGCTACGTACTGAAGCAGATCAAGGGCTCGGACCTGGTCACGGCCGTCCGCACCGTCGCCTCCGGGGCGTCGCTGCTCGATCCGGCCACGACCGCGCGGCTCATGCGGTCGCTGCGCGGGCCCGTCGCCGAGGCGCCGCCCGAGGACGCGCGGCTCGCCGTCCTGAACGACCGGGAACGGGACATCCTCGCGCTCGTCGGGGAGGGCATGACCAATCGGCAGATCGGCGGGAAGCTGTATCTGTCCGAGAAGACGGTCAAGAACCACATCTCGCGGATGCTGGCGAAGCTGGGCGTCGAACGCCGCGTCCAGGCGGCCGTCCTGGCCGCCCAGGTCAAACCCAGGGTCCGGGGGGACGGCAGCGGGACGGACGGGACGGAACGGCAAGGGCCTCAGGGCACCTGACCGTGTGACCCTCCGGAACCTCAGGTCCGGCGCGGCAGGGGCACCTGCCAGACGAGGCGGGTGCCGCACCGCTCCCCCGCCCCCGCCGTCAGGGTGCCGCCCAGGCGCTCCGCGCGGTCGGTGAGGTTGCGCAGACCCGCGCCGTGGGTGCCGCCGCCGGGGCCCGCGGTGTCCGGCCGCCGCGGCAGCGCGTTGCGGTCCGCGATCCCCACCCCGTCGTCCGCGACCGCGAGTTCGAGCAGCCCTTCCCGTACGGCCAACGACGCCTCCGCCCGCCGCGCCCGGGCGTGCCGGGCCACGTTGGACAGGGCCTCGTTCAGGACGGCGATCACGTCGTCGGCCACGTCGCGCGGGACGTCCGTGTCGACGAGGCCCTCCATGCGCAGGGCGGGAGTGAAGCCGAGCGCGGCGGCGGCGTCCTCGACCGCGCGCACCACCCTGACCCGCAGCCCCACCGCGCCGCCCGGCGCCTCGTGGTCGCGCAGGCCGAAGATGGTCGACCGGATGATCTTGATGGTGGCGTCGAGGTCGTCGACCGCCCGGCGCAGCCGCTCGGCGGCGCCCGGGTGCTCCACGAAGCGCTGCACGCTCTGCAGGGTCATGCCGGTGGCGAAGAGCCGCTGGATCGCCAGGTCGTGCAGGTCGCGGGCGATGCGGTCGCGGTCCTCCAACAGGCTCATCTGCTCGGCGTCGCGGCGGCGGTCGGCGAGTTCGAGGGCGAGCGCGGCCTGCCCCGCGAAGCCCGTGAGCGGGGTGGTCTCGGCGTCCGAGAAGCCGGGCCTGCCCGCGCTGCGGGCGAGCAGCAGCACGCCGCGTACGTCGTCACGCGTGCTCACCGGCACGGCGACGGCGGGGCCGAGGCCCTCCCAGCGGTCCGGCATGTACGTGACGCGCGGGTCCTTGCGCACGTCGGCGGCGGCGACCAGGGCCTGGGCGTCGAGGGCGGCGCCCGCAAACGTGCCCTGCCGGGGAAGGAGCGCCCCGCGGTGCGCCCGCGCGCGCTCGCCGATGGCGATCTCGACGCGCAACTCGCCGTCGTGCTGGACCAGTTCGATCACGCCGAGCTCGGCGGACGTCAGCTCCTTGGCGCGCTCGGCCATCAACTGCAGGACCTGTGACTGGGGCGCGCCGGACAGGAGCGCGCTGGTGACCTCCGCGCTGGCCTGCAGCCAGCGTTCGCGCAGACGGGCCTCCTCGTACAGGCGGGCGTTCTCGATGGCCACGCCCGCCGCCACCGCGAGGGTGAGCAGGACCGACTCGTCCTCGGCGTCGAACTGCGCGCCGCCGTGCTTCTCCGTCAGGTACAGGTTCCCGAAGACCTCGTCCCGCACCCGGATCGGCACCCCGAGGAACGAGCTCATCGGCGGGTGGTGCGCCGGGAAGCCGGACGACGCCGGGTGCTCGGAGAGCTCCGCGAGCCGCAGCGGCTGCGGGTTGCGGATCAGCTCGCCGAGCAGGCCGTGGCCCGACGGCAGGTCGCCGATCTCCGCGCGCAGCCGGTCGCTGATGCCGACCGGCAGGAACGCGTCGAGCTTGTTGCCCTGGCCGATCACGCCGAGCGCGCCGTACTCGGCGTCCACGAGGGCGACGGCCGTCTCCACGATGCGTCTCAGGACCTGCGGCAGGTCCAGCTCCCTGCCCACCGACAGGACCGCCTCCAGGAGGCTGTGCAGCCGGTCCCTCGTGCCGCGGACCGCCCCGATGCGCGCCGCGAGCTCTTCGAGCAGCTCGTCGAGGCGCAGCCGTGTCAGTTGTCCGCCGCCCGCGCTTGCCTGGCCCATCGGCTCCTCCACCCGAGCTGACGTGCGCTTGTTCCGCCCCGCGTACAGACGCTCACGGTAGCTGGTGCGCGGCTGTGCGTGGAGGTTGTTCGGGGGGTTGGTACGGGATCGTCGCACCCCGCGCAGTTCCGCAAGCGGGGCGGTGCTGTCACCATGCGGAGTCCAGGTGTGCGGGGTCGTGGGGCGCGGGCGGGGAGGCGTGGATGGCTGAGGTGTTCTTGCGGCGGCTGACGCGGTGGCAGGCGGAGCAGCAGCGCGGGACGGTGGCGGACGTGTACGTCGAGTGCCACGGGGCCGACCGGGCGGGGTTCCTGGCCCGCTTCGAACGGCACGTGCAGGAACGGGACTTCGACATGGTGTCCGCCGACTCGGCGGCCGGCCTCGTCGGTTGCCTGTACGGCTTCCGGCCCGAGCCGGGCGGTGAGCTCTTCGAGTCGGTACGGGGCGTGCTGCCCGCGGAGGCGGCGGGGGCCGCCGCGATGGGGCGGCTGTTCCTGCTCGTGGAGCTGATGGTGCGGGGTGGGCGGCGGCGGGAGGGGGTGGCCACGCGGATGCGGGATCTTTTGCTGGCGCGGCACGGGGTGGACGTGGTCGTGGGGGTGATGGGGAACGGGGGCTCTTACGAGGTGTTGCGGGCGTGGTCCTGCACGAAGCTGGGGTCCATCGGCACCCCACCACGCGAAGCGTGGCTCTTCCCACCCCACCCCTGACCCCACCCCGAAGGAGCCGACCACCCCTCCCACCCGCCCGCGGGGCGACCGCCCCCAGCGGGGGCCGACCACCATCGGCGCCCGCGACTCACCCCCGCTACCGCGGCGACTCCTCTCCCACCCGCCCGCCCGTGACCCCCTCCCAGGGGGTGGAGGCCTCCGGTGGGGGCTGACCACCGTCGGCGGCTGCGGGGGGCCCGCCGCACACCACAGGCCCACCCCGAAACAGCCGGTTCATGGGACGACAGGCAGGAAGATCCCACCGCGATAGCGACACCTACCTGCAGCCGCCGACGGCGAGCAAGCCACGGGAGCAGCGTTCACCCCACGAACAAGTGGAAACGGGCGGGCGGGTGGGAGAG
>NZ_JBHYJH010000080.1:22213-43399 GCF_042740445.1 Streptomyces sp. NPDC059003
GGAGTCGCCGCGGTAGCGGGGGTGACCTGCAGGCGCCGGCGGCGGAACAGGCGCGCGAGGGGCGGTCGCCCCGCGGGCGGGTGGGAAAGGAGTCGGGACTCGTTGGGGGGTGTGGTGAGGGGGGAGGCAGTATGGGGGGATGAGTGAGACGACGGGTACGCAGGTGAGTGTGGGCGGCGCCAACGGCGCGGAGACGGCACCGGACTGGGAGAAGCGCTTCCGCGCCCCCCGCGTCTCCCTGCCCGACTGGGCGGAAGACGCCCCCCACCGCTCCCTGTTCGTATCGAACGCGACCGGCACGTACGAGCTGTACGCCTGGGACCGCGCCACGGGCGAGCAGCGCCAGGCCACGGACCGCCCGAACGGCACCACGGACGGCACGCTCTCGCCGGACGGCGAGTGGATCTGGTGGTTCAACGACAAGGACGGGGACGAGTTCGGCACCTGGATGCGCCAGCCGTTCGACGGACACGGAGCGGACGAGCCCGCCGTACCGGGACTCGCGGCCTCGTACCCCGCCGGCCTGGCCCTCGGCCGCGACGGCCGCACCGTCGTCGTAGGCCGCTCGACGGACGACGACGGCTCGACCATCCACGTCGTACGCCCCGACGCCACGGACCCCGTGGAGATCTACCGGCACCGCGAGTCCGCCGGCGTCGGCGACCTCTCCCACGACGGCACCCTCATCGCGATCGAGCACACGGAACACGGCGACGCGATGCACTCGGCGCTGCGCGTCGTCCGCACGGACGGCAGCACGGTCGCCGAGCTCGACGACACCGACGGCGGCACGGTCGAGCTCGGCCTCGAGGTCCTCGGCTTCGCACCGGTCGACGGCGACACCCGCCTCCTCGTGGGCCACCAGCGCCGCGGCCGCTGGGAGCCGATGGTGTGGGACGTGGCGTCGGGCGAGGAGAGCGACCTGGCGCTCGACCTGCCGGGCGACGTGTCGGCCGAGTGGTACCCGGACGGCTCGGCGCTGCTGATCGCGCACAGCTTCGAGGCCCGCGGCGACCTGTGGCGCTACGACCTCGCGACCCGCGAGCTGACCCGCGTCGAGACCCCGCGCGGCTCCGTGTCGGGCGCGACCGCCCGCCCCGACGGCACCGTGGAGTACATGTGGTCGTCGGCCGCCGAGCCGCCGGTGCTCCGGTCCACGTCCGGCAAGGTCGTCCTTGACCCGCCCGGCATGAAGGCACCGGGCTCGGTGCCGGTGACGGACGCGTGGGTGGAGGGCCCCGGCGGCCGCATCCACGCCCTGGTCCAGAAGCCCGCGGGGGCCACCGGCCCCCTGCCCACCGTCTTCGAGGTGCACGGCGGCCCGACCTGGCACGACAGCGACGCGTTCGCGGCGGGCCCGGCGGCCTGGGTGGACCACGGGTACGCGGTGGTACGGGTGAACTACCGCGGCTCGACGGGGTACGGCCGCGCCTGGACCGACGCCCTCAAGCACCGCGTGGGCCTCATCGAGCTCGAGGACATCGCGGCGGTGCGCGAGTGGGCGGTGGAGTCGGGCCTCTCCGACCCGGACCGGCTGATCCTCTCCGGCGGCTCCTGGGGCGGCTACCTCACCCTCCTCGGCCTCGGCACCCAGCCGGACGCCTGGGCGCTCGGCCTCGCCGCGGTGCCGGTCGCGGACTACGTGACGGCGTACCACGACGAGATGGAGGCCCTGAAGGCCATGGACCGCACGCTCCTCGGCGGCACCCCCGAGGAGGTCCCCGAGCGCTTCGAGGCCTCGTCCCCGCTGACGTACGTGGACGCGGTGAAGGCCCCGGTGTACATCTCGGCGGGCGTGAACGACCCGCGCTGCCCGATCCGCCAGGTCGAGAACTACGTGGACCGCCTCAAGGCCCGCGAGGCGGTCCACGAGGTGTACCGGTACGACGCGGGCCACGGCTCGCTCGTCGTGGACGAGCGGATCAAGCAGGTGGCCCTGGAGCTGGACTTCGCGGCGCGGCACCTGCGGTAGCCCGCCACCGGCGGCCGGTGGCGGGCACGGAGCCGGTGGCGGGCGCGGGGACGGCACCCCGTACGGTGGAAGGCGTGTACCGGTTTCTGCTGACCCCCCGGTGGTGGGGGATCAACGTCTTCGTCGCGCTCGCCGTCCCCGTGTGCGTCTTCATGGGCTCCTGGCAGCTCGGCCGCTTCGAGGACCGCGTGCAGGACCACGAGGACGCGAAGCGGCTGGCCGCCGGCGTCAGCAGCGACAAGGCCGCGGGGAGGGCCGCGCGGCCGCTTGACTCCCTCCTGCCCGTCGACAAGAAGACCTCGGGCGAGCGGGCGCGGGCCACCGGGCGGTACGGGAAGCAACTCCTCGTACCGGACCGGGAGTTGAACGACAAGCGGGGCTACTACGTCCTGACGATGCTGCGCACCGGCGACGGCAAGTCGCTGCCCGTCGTACGCGGCTGGCTGCCGGGCGGTGCGGACCCCGGGCGGGCGCCCGCGCCGCCCAAGGGCGAGGTCACCGTGGTCGGGGCCCTCCAGGCCTCGGAGAGCCCCAGCTCGGACGGCGTGACCAAGGCGGGCGGGCTGCCCTCCGGGCAGGTCGGCATGATCAGCGCGGCGGCCTTGGTGAACCTGGTGCCGGACGACGTGTACGACGCGTGGGTCACCCTGGACAAGGGGGACTCCGGGATGACGCCGGTGCCGGCGTCGGCGCCGGAGGACTCGGGTCTGGACATGAAGGCCTTCCAGAACCTGGGGTACACCGGTGAGTGGTTCGTCTTCGCGGGATTCGTGATCTTCATGTGGTTCCGCCTGTTCCGCCGCGAACGAGAATCCGCCCGAGACACAGCCCTGGGCCTCACCCCCTGACCCCCACGGCGCCCTTCCCCGGTGGGGGGTAACCCGCCATCGGCGCCCGCAGGCAAGCGCCGCTACCGCGGCGCACGATCTCCCACCCGCCCACCCGTTTCCAGTCACATGACGGGTGAACGCCCCCTGCGGGGGTCATTCACCATCGGCGACTACAGGCCCGAAAGCCGCAGCCGCCAACACCGAAACAGCCCCACCAGAAGCGCCCACCCCACGTGACGCTGGAAACGGGCGGGCGGGTGGGAGAGGAGTCGCCGCGGTAGCGGCGGTAGCCCGCAGATGCCGACGACGGGCAACCCCCACCGGGGGCGGTCGCCCCGCGGACGAGTGGAAACGGGCGGGCGGGTGGGAGAGGGGATGCCGGGAGCGTGACAGCCCGTGTTACTGGGTGGGGAGGACGCCGGTTCTGTAGACGGTGCCGGCGCACGCGTTGGGCACCGTCGCCCCCGCGGACGGCGCACCCGGCTCCGCCGTGAGCGACACCGCGACACTCCCGTCCTCGACGCCGTCCTCCCGTACCAGCTGGGTGGACACCCCACCGGTGTCGCCGCCCTCCGAACCACTGCCACCACCGGCCGTGGTGCCCTCGGTCGGCGAGGGGTTCGGGGAGGGATCCCCGCCCCCGTCGGCGGGACACTCCCCCGCCGGCACCCACGCGAAGCGCACCTCGTACGCGGCCCCGGGCTTGAGGACGAGCGAGCTCGGCTCCGTGGCGGGGTCGGGCAGACCGGACCCGTCACCGGCGGTGTGGTCGACGACGTTGATGGCCGCGGGGTCGGCCGCCCCCTGGGCGGTCACGGCGACGGCACCCGCGCTGTCGACGGTGCAGCTGCTGCCGGAGGTGTTGACGACCCGGAAGGTGCCGTACACCTTGCCGCCGGCCTCGGCGGGCCCGGCGGAGCCCGACGCGTCGAGCTGGGTGGCGGCGCAGGCGGGCGAACTCGCGGCGTCGGTGTCCGGCTCGCTGGACCCGGTCCCGGCGCTCGCGCCGCCCTTGTGGCCCTCTTCCTTGCCGCCCTTGCCCTTGTCCTTCTTGTCCTTGCCCTTGTCTTCCTTGTCCTTCTTGTCCTTGGACTTGTCGTCCTTCTTGCCCTTGCCGGTGGCGCCCTTGCCGTCCTTGCCCTTGCTGGGGCCTTCGTGGTCGTGCCGGTGGCTCTCGGCACCCGCGATGGACGGCCGCGCGTCGGAGTCGCCGCCGGAGCGCGCGACGTGCACCAGGGCGGGGACGGCGGTGCCGACGAGCAGGACGACGGCGGCGGCGCCGACGAGGGCCTGGCGCTTGCGGGCACGGCGTGCGGGCACGGCGTGGCGCAGCTTCTCCAGGGCGGCGTCGGCGGGTTCGATCTCCTCGACGGCCTGGTGCAGCATCCGCCGCAGCGCGAGCTCGTCCGCGCCGAGCCCGCCGGGCTCCGCGTCGCCGTCGACGGCGCTCAGCCGCCCGAGCCCGCCGAGGCCCCCGAGGTCGCCACGGCCCCCGCGGTCGCCACGGCCGCCGAGACCGCTGACCTCGGCGGGGCCGGAGTCCGGCGCCCGGCGCTCGTCCTTCATCTCGTCCCTGTCGCCCTTGTCACCCATGTCGCCCGTTCCGCTCATGCCGGGGCCTCCATGGCGACCCGCAGGGCGGCGATGCCGCGCGAGCCGTAGGCCTTGACCGAGCCGAGCGATATGCCGAGCGTCTCGGCGACCTGGGCCTCGGTCATGTCGGCGAAGTAGCGCAGGACGAGGACCTCGCGCTGGCGGCGCTGGAGGCCGCGCATGGCCTTGATGAGCTCGTCGCGCTCCAGCTGGTCGTACGCGCCTTCTTCCGCGCTCGCCATGTCGGGCATCGGCTTGGTGAGGAGCTTCAGGCCGAGGATGCGGCGGCGCAGGGCGGAGCGGGAGAGGTTGACGACCGTCTGGCGCAGGTACGCGAGGGTCTTCTCGGGGTCGCGCACCCGCTTGCGCGCCGAGTGGACGCGGATGAACGCCTCCTGCACGACGTCCTCGCAGGATGCGGTGTCGTCGAGGAGGAGCGCGGCGAGGCCGAGCAGGGAGCGGTAGTGGGCGCGGTAGGTCTCGGTGAGGTGGTCGACGGTGGTGCCCGCAGTCACGAGCGCCTCATCGCCTTCGCGCTGCGTCGGAATGCGGGCGGGCCGCGTTGCGGGCATGGGGGCGATCACCGGCATGCCGCCGGGGACGCGGGGACGGCGCGGGGGCCGGAGGGCTGCCGCGCCGCTCGCCACTGTGAAGTCGAGTACCTCTGCCACGCCTGTTGGACACGCTTCCCCCCATCAGGGTTGTACGCGTCTGGCATGGCGTTCGGCATCGTGTGCGCGGCGTGCCTCACACCCGCCGCTCTCGACGATGCATCAAATGCCCCCATGCGTACCAGCTCTTCCCCTATGCCCCATTTACTTTTCGCAGCACTTCAGGCCGCCCCCTGGGGGCGACGGCGAAGACGCGCGCCACACGGCCGCGGTTGCAGCGCGCGGAAGCCGAATCTTCGAACGCGGAGACGCCCCAGTTCAAGCGGTCTGGACCATCAGATTGAACACAGAACTTACACAGTTCCTACGGAGCACTCCGCTTCGGGAGCGGCTTCCTGACACCGGGCGCCGCGCTCAGCCCCCCAGGAACTCCCCCGCCACCAACTCCGCGATCTGCGCGGTGTTGAGCGCCGCGCCCTTGCGCAAGTTGTCCCCGCACACGAAGAGTTCGAGCGCGGTCGGGTCGTCCAGGGCGCGCCGCAGCCGTCCGACCCAGGTGGGGTCGGTGCCGACGGCGTCGGCGGGCGTGGGGAACTCCCCGGCGGCGGGGTCGTCGAAGAGTACGACACCGGGCGCGGTGGCGAGGATCTCGCGGGCCCGCCCGACGGTCACCTCGCCCTGGAAGCGGGCGTGGACGGTCAGCGAGTGCGTGGTGACCACGGGGACGCGGACGCAGGTGACCGCGGCCTTCAGGTCGGGCAGGCCGAGGATCTTGCGGGACTCGTCCCGGATCTTCATTTCCTCCGACGACCAGCCGTCGTCGCGCACCGCCCCGACCCACGGCACCACGTTCAGGGCGACCGGCTCGGGGAAGGGCCCGGTGTCGTCGCCGACGGCGCGGCGCACGTCGCCGGGGCTGGTGCCGAGCTCGGTGCCGCTGACCAGCTTCAGCTGCCGCCGCAGCGTGTCGACGCCGTCGCGCCCGGCCCCGCTCACGGCCTGGTACGAGGAGACGACCAGCTCCCTTAGGCCGAACTCGGCGTGCAGCGCGCCGAGCGCCACGATCATCGAGAGCGTCGTGCAGTTCGGGTTGGCGATGATCCCGCGCGGGCGCAGGCGCGCGGCGTGCGGATTGACCTCGGGGACGACCAGGGGGACGTCCGGGTCCATCCGGAAGGCGGCGGAGTTGTCGACGACGACCACGCCGCGCGAGGCGGCGATCGGCGCCCACTGGGCGGCCACCTCGTCGGGCACGTCGAACATCGCGATGTCGACGCCGTCGAAGACGTCCTCGCTCAGGGCGAGGACCTCCGCCTGTTCACCGCGCACGGCCAGCTTGCGGCCGGCCGAGCGCGGAGAGGCGACGAGCCGGATCTCGCCCCAGATGTCGGCGTGCTGCGACAGGATCTGGAGCATCACCGCGCCGACGGCCCCGGTCGCTCCGACGACCGCGAGCGTCGGCTTGCGCGTCATCGCCCGGTGCCTCCATAGACCACGGCTTCGTCCGTGTCGGAGTCGAGGCCGAAGGCGGTGTGCACGGCGCGCACGGCCTCGTTCACGTCGTCGGCGCGGGTCACCACGGAGATGCGGATCTCCGACGTCGAGATCAGCTCGATGTTCACGCCCGCATCGCTCAGCGCCTCGAAGAACGTGGCCGTGACACCCGGGTTGGTCTTCATGCCGGCGCCGACGAGCGAGATCTTCGCGATCTGGTCGTCGTAGCGCAGCGAGTCGAAGCCGACGCCGGGCTTGGTCTTCTCCAGGGCGTCGATGGCCTTGCGGCCCTCGTCCTTGGGGAGCGTGAAGGAGATGTCCGTCAGGCCCGTGGCCGCGGCCGACACGTTCTGCACGACCATGTCGATGTTGACCTCTGCGTCCGCGATGGCGCGGAAGATCGAGGCCGCCTCGCCCGGCTTGTCGGGCACGCCCACGACCGTGATCTTGGCCTCGGACGTGTCGTGCGCGACACCGGAGATGATCGCCTGCTCCACCTTGCGGTCCCCTTGCGGTTCGTTGCTGACCCATGTGCCCTGCAGCCCGCTGAAGGAGGACCGCACGTGGATCGGGATGTTGTAACGGCGGGCGTACTCCACGCAGCGGTGGAGCAGCACCTTGGAGCCGGAGCTCGCCAGCTCCAGCATGTCCTCGAACGAGATCCAGTCGATCTTCCGGGCCTTCTTCACGACCCGGGGATCGGCGGTGAACACGCCGTCGACGTCGGTGTAGATCTCACAGACCTCCGCGTCGAGCGCGGCGGCGAGGGCGACGGCCGTCGTGTCGGACCCGCCGCGCCCCAGCGTGGTGATGTTCTTGCCCTCCTGGCTGACGCCCTGGAACCCGGCGACGATGGCGATGTTGCCCTCGTCGATCGAGGTCCGGATGCGGCCGGGGGTGACGTCGATGATCCGCGCTTTGTTGTGGACGGAGTCCGTGATGACACCGGCCTGGCTGCCGGTGAACGACTGGGCCGCGTGCCCCAGGTTTTTGATCGCCATGGCGAGCAGGGCCATGGAGATCCGCTCTCCGGCGGTCAGCAGCATGTCGAATTCCCGCCCGGCGGGAATCGGCGACACCTGCCCGGCAAGATCGATCAACTCATCCGTCGTGTCACCCATGGCCGACACCACGACCACCACTTGGTGGCCGTTCTTCTTGGCGTCGACGATGCGCTTGGCGACCCGCTTGATGCCCTCGGCATCGGCTACGGAGGAGCCTCCGTACTTCTGCACGACAAGGCCCACGTGCGCTCCTCGCTCAGTCAAGTCTCTTTCCGCACTGCGGCGGTCGGCTCAGTCTAACGAGCGGCCGAATTCCGCCCCGGGCGTATCACTACGTGAGATGTCCCGCTCACGCCTTGATCACCACGGTGGCATCCCATGGCGTTCGGCCGCTCCGGGGACACCACTGCCCGCTGCGGAGCGAGGCACTCCGGAAAGTGGGGTGGGTCACAGGGGCCGGTGGCGCCTACTGGACGGGGCGCAGGCCGAGCGGGCCCGCGATCTCCTCCGCCATGACCTTGCCCGCGGCCTCCTCCAGGGAGTCGTCCGTCAGGTCCTCGTCCGTGTCGAGGCCGTCGAGGTCCTCCAGGGGCTGGTTCAGGCGCACGTGGGCGACCAGGGACTGCAGCGCGCGCAGGGCGCCGGAGGCCGTGGAGCCCCAGTTGGAGAAGTACGAGAACTGCCACCACCACAGGGCCTCCGTGGTGCGGCCCTCGCGGTAGTGGGCCAGGCCGTGGCGCAGGTCCGTGACGACG
Organism: Streptomyces sp. NPDC059003; assembly: GCF_042740445.1. Classification (NCBI taxonomy): domain Bacteria; kingdom Bacillati; phylum Actinomycetota; class Actinomycetes; order Kitasatosporales; family Streptomycetaceae; genus Streptomyces; species Streptomyces sp. NPDC059003. The sequence goes on from NZ_JBHYJH010000080.1 coordinate 30,473, forward strand.
TCGGCCAGGTCGTCGGAGATGCGGCAGGCGACGGGCGCCTTGCGGGGCTCGTACGGGTCGAAGACCTCGGAGTAGACGTCGATCGGGTCGAGCAGGGCCGCGAGCCGCTCGCGGAGCTCGTCCACGTCGCCCTCCGGGCCCAGGTCCGGCTCGTAGCGCTCGTCGGGGACGATGTCCTCGTGGGCGCCGAGGCGGCCGCCTGCCAGGAGCAGCTGGGAGACCTCGAGGAGCAGGAAGGGCACCGCGGAGTCCGGCTCGTCGCCGCGGGCGACCTCCGTGACCGCCACGATGAAGCTCTCGATCTGGTCGGAGATCTGCACCGCGAAGTCGTCCGGATCCTGGCTCGCCGCGTGCAGCAGCTTGGTCTGGGAACCCTCTGGTGACTTAGACATCTAGGAGTCGTCTCCCCTCGAAAGCGCGGCCCAGGGTGACCTCGTCCGCGTATTCCAGATCTCCCCCGACAGGGAGTCCGCTGGCCAGCCGGGTGACCTTCAGGCCCATCGGCTTGATCATGCGCGCGAGGTACGTCGCCGTCGCCTCGCCCTCCAGGTTCGGGTCGGTCGCCAGGATCAGCTCCGTGACCGTGCCGTCCGCGAGCCGGGCAAGGAGTTCCCGTATCCGCAGGTCGTCCGGGCCCACGCCCTCGATGGGGCTGATCGCGCCGCCGAGCACGTGGTACCGGCCGCGGAACTCACGGGTCCGCTCGATCGCGACGACGTCCTTCGGCTCCTCCACCACACAGATGACGGAGGGGTCGCGGCGGGCGTCGCGGCAGATGTTGCACAGCTCTTCCTGCGCCACGTTGCCGCAGGTCGCGCAGAAGCGGACCTTCTCCTTCACCTCAAGAAGGGCGTGCGCGAGACGGCGTACGTCCGTCGGCTCCGCCTGCAGGATGTGGAAGGCGATCCGCTGCGCGCTCTTGGGACCGACGCCGGGCAGCCTGCCCAGCTCGTCGATGAGGTCCTGGACCACGCCTTCGTACAACGGATCGCCTTTCCTGCGGGCCTGCGGTTTCGGCCTTCAGTGTTCGGGGCTCTGGGAGCTTTGATACGTACCGTAGTTGGCCGTCGGCCGACTTAGAAGGTAACTGGGGGGTAGCGCCCGGAAGCGGAACAGAAGCCGAAGCCGGGCCGGACCGGGAGCTAGAACGGCAGGCCGGGGATGCCGCCGCCACCGAGGCCCTGCGCCAGCGGGCCCAGCTTCTGCTGCTGGAGCGCCTGCGCGTTCTCGTTCGCCGCGTGCACCGCCGCGATCACCAGGTCCGCGAGCGTCTCCGTGTCCTCGGGGTCCACCGCCTTCGGGTCGATCACGAGGGCGCGCAGCTCGCCGGAGCCGGTGACCGTCGCCTTGACCAGGCCGCCGCCCGCCTGTCCATCGACCTCCGTGCGGGCCAGCTCCTCCTGCGCCTTCGCGAGGTCCTGCTGCATCTTCTGGGCCTGCTGGAGCAGCTGCTGCATGTTGGGCTGTCCACCACCGGGGATCACGATCAGCTCCTGGTGTGCGTATGGGTTGACGTCTGGCACGAGCCTACGTGGTTGCCGGGGTGGGGGCTTCTGGGGGCTGCCGGGGCCCTGCCCGCCGCCGGGCGCCCCCTAGCCACTCTTTCGGGTGAGAAGCGCCCGGGTCCTATACCTGATCAAGCGACCCTTCCGGGCGGAAAAGCCGCGAAAACGACCGCATAGCCACCCATTGGGCGGTAGGACTTGTGCCGCACAGAGGCACCATCCAATACGTTGCGTCACATTTTGCGTCACATTTCGCGGAAGCCGAGGGAGTGCCGGGTGAGCCACCACCAGCCGGAGATGCAACCTGAGGGCGTGCCCCACGACGGGACCGGTGCCGACGGACAGGGGTCCGGTGCGCGGGTGCCCGCGGCGGTGCCGGGTGATCTGGGTGGACGAACGTTTCCCCTGGGCGACTGGGGCGAGCCCGCCGTGCGGCTCGACGAGCTCTACCGGTGGGTGGAGCGGGGTGCGCTCGACACCGCCGAGTGGTATCTGCGCGACCGGGGCCGCAAGCGGCGCGGGGCGCGGCTGCTGCGGAGCGGGGCGGCGCTCGGTGCCGTCGGCACCGGGGTGCTGCCGCTGCTCGATCTCGCCGGGGCCGTCGACGGGGTCGCGACCTGGGGGTTCGTCTCGCTGCTCGCGGGGGTGGCGTGTGTGGGGTGCGACCGGTTCTTCGGGTTCACGTCCGGCTGGATGAGGGACGTCGCCACCGCGCAGGCCGTGCAACGGCGGTTGCAGGTGCTGCAGTTCGACTGGGCGTCGGAGAGCGTACGGGAGGTCCTCGGGCCGACGGAGGGCACCGCCAGCGAGGCCGCCGAGCGGTGCCTGCTGGTGCTGCGGCGGTTCTCGGAGGACGTGACGGAGCTTGTGCGCGCCGAGACCGCGGACTGGATGGTGGAGTTCCGGTCCGGGTCCGGGCCGCTGGCCATGCAGGCGGGTTCTGGCGCGAGGGCCTCCAGGGGGGAGGCGGGGGGTGGGAACGGGCGGCTTCCCCTGCCGCCGGGGGCGCGGCCGAACATGCCTCGCCAGCGGCCACCTGAGGCCCGGTGAGGGCTGAGCGGTTGTTTCCCACCCGCCCGCCCGTTTCCAGTCGTCCACGGGGTGACCGCCCCTGGTGGGGCTCACCCGCCGTCGGCGGCGAATGGCGCATGGGGTGGGCGGGCGGGGAACCTCCCGCCGCGGAGCGGCGGGGCGGCGGCGCATTCGGCCTGGTGCGGGCTACGCGACGTGGGTGTCTGCGGTCTCCAGGGCGCGGTCCAAGGCCTCGAGGCCAGCCTTCGCCTCGGTGTCCGTGATCGTGCACGGCGGCACCACATGCGTGCGGTTCATGTTCACGAAGGGCCACAGGCCCTCCCGCTTCGCGGCGGCGGCGAAGTCGGCCATGGGCGCGTTGGCCTCGCCGCTCGCGTTGTACGGGACGAGCGGCTCGCGGGTCTCGCGGTCCCGTACGAGTTCCAGCGCCCAGAACATGCCGAGCCCGCGGACCTCGCCGACGCTGGGGTGGCGCTCGGCGAGCTCCCGCAGACCGGGACCGACGACCTCCGCGCCGACGCGAGCCGCGTTCTCGACGACGCCCTCGTCCGCCATGACGTTGATCGTGGCGACGGCGGCGGCGCACGCCAGCGGGTGGCCGGAGTAGGTGAGCCCGCCCGGGTAGGGCCGGCGGGCGAAGGTCTCGGCGATGGCCGACGAGATGGCGACGCCGCCGAGCGGCACGTACCCGGAGTTCACGCCCTTCGCGAAGGTCATCAGGTCCGGTACGACGCTCTCGAAGTGGTCCACGGCGAACCACTTGCCGGTGCGGCCGAAGCCCGCCATGACCTCGTCCAGGATGAACACGATGCCGTACCGGTCGCACAGCTCGCGGACCCCGGCGAGGTAGCCGGGCGGCGGCGTCATGATCCCGGCGGTGCCGGGCACCGTCTCCAGGATGATCGCGGCGATCGTGCCCGGGCCCTCGAAGGCGATGGTGTCCTCCAGGTGCGCCAGGGCCCGCTCGCACTCCTGGGTCTCGTTCTCGGAGTGGAACGGCGAGCGGTACAGGTACGGCGCCCAGAAGTGCACGACGCCCGCCGACGCCGTGTCCGACGGCCAGCGGCGCGGGTCGCCGGTGAGGTTGATCGCGGCGGCGGTGGCGCCGTGGTACGAGCGGTACGCGGACAGCACCTTGGCGCGGCCCGTGTGCAGCCGGGCCATGCGCGTCGCGTTCTCCACGGCTTCGGCGCCGCCGTTGGTGAAGAAGATCTTGTCGAGGTCGCCGGGGGTGCGCTCGGCGATGAGCCGGGCCGCCTCCGCCCGCGCCTCGATCGCGAACGCCGGGGCGAACGTGGCGAGGGTCGCCGCCTGCTCCTGGATCGCCGCGACGACCTTCGGGTGCTGGTAGCCGATGTTCGTGAAGACGAGGCCGCTGGTGAAGTCGAGGTAGCGGTTGCCCTCGTAGTCCCAGAAGTACGAGCCCTCCGCGCCGGCGACGGCGAGCGGGGTGATGAGCTCCTGCGCGGACCAGGAGTGGAACACGTGGGCACGGTCCGCGGCGGCGACGGCCGCGCCGAGCCGGGGGTCGGGCTGAGGCATCAGAGGGGTCATGGAGGCGAGGCTAGATCTTCCCGGCCCCCGGACGACATGGGCGCCTTGTCCGACCGACCCCACATCAACGCGACACACTGTCTGGCCGGGGGCCTCGAACCATCCCTGCGCACAGGTCCCACCGCTACCGCGGCGGCATCACCCCGCCCGCCCTCCCACTACCTACCGCCCCTGCGCACAGGTACCGCCGCTAACGCGGCGGCTTCACCCCGCCCGCCCACCCACTACCTGCCGTCCAGGCCGCACCCGCCGACGGCGGGCAACCCCCACGGGGGGCGTCCACCCCCTGGGAGGGTGGAAACGGGCGGGCGGGTGGGAAACAACGCCGCGCGCAGCGCGGCGGCACCACCCACCGGCCCGCACCCGGGCCCGATGCGCCTCCGGCCCGCCGCTCCGCGGCGGGATCTACCCCGCCCACCCACCCCACGCGCAAGCCGCCCGCAGGGCCCCGCAACCCCGACCGCGTAGTCTGGCGTGCTCATAAGCGAACCCAGGACGCCCACGTCAGAAAGACTCACCATGCCCGGAGCCGACGGCACCGCCGTCATCCGCAGCACCCTGCGCCAGCAGATCGCGGACGCCTTGCGGGACGAGATCCTCGCGGGCCGTCTCGTACCGGGCCAGGAGTTCACGGTGAAGGAGATAGCCGACCAGTACGGCGTCTCCGCGACCCCGGTCCGTGAGGCCCTGGTGAACCTGGCCGCGCAGGGCCTCCTGGACGCGATGCAGCACCGCGGCTTCCGCGTGCACGAGTTCTCGCTCGCCGACTACCGCAGGATGCTCCAGGCGCGGAGCCTGATCGCGGACGGCATCTTCCGCGACCTGGAGGTCACGGCGGACAGCCGCCCCGTACCGCCGACGGGCTACGTGTCGGTGCGCCGCCGCGGCGAGGAGGCGGCGCGCGCCGCCGCCGCGGGCGACCTGACGGTGCTCATCGGCTACGACCTGCGGTTCTGGCGCGAGCTGAGCGCCCTGTTCGGCAACCCCTACCTCGCGGACTTCCTGCACCGCCTGCGCGTGCAGTCCTGGGTGTGCGCGGTGCCGCACCTGCTGCGCGAGGCGGAGCGCCGCGGCGACCTGCGGGGCCGCCTGTGGTCGCGGCACACGGAGCTGGTGGACGCGCTGACGCGCAGGGACGCCGCCGGGGCGCACAGGATCGTCGCGGAGTACAACACGCACTCGCTGCGGCTCATCGAGAGCCTGGCGACGAACCGGACCGAATCCGCATGAGCGCCGTGGACCTCACCGTCGTCATCCCCGCCTACAACGAGGAGCACCGCCTCGCCCCGTCCCTGGACGCGATCCGCGCGTACCTGGACGCCGCGCCGGAGGCCCCGAGCTGGGAGCTGATCGTCGTCGACGACGGTTCCACGGACGGCACGGCCGGCATCGCGGCGCGGGCCGCCGAGGCCGACCCGCGCATCCAGCTGATCCGCTGCGGAAGCAACCAGGGCAAGGGCCACGCCCTGCGCCAGGGCGTCCTGGCCTCGTACGGCCGCCGCGTGCTCGTCACCGACGCCGACCTCGCGGCGCCCATCGAGGAGCTCGAGGTCCTGGAGAAGGCCCTCGCGGACGGGTACGCGGCGGCGGTCGGCTCCCGGGCCAGGCCCGGCGCGACGATCGGCGTGCACCAGCACCGCCTGCGCGAACTGCTCGGCCGGGGCGGGAACTTCCTGATACGCACGGTCGCCGTCCCCGGGATCCGCGACACCCAGTGCGGGTTCAAGCTGTTCGACGGCGACCGGGCCCGGGCGGCGTTCGCCGCGTCCCGCCTGCGCGGCTGGGGCATCGACGTGGAGATCCTGCACCACTTCCGGCGCGAGGGCTGGCCGGTCACAGAGGTCCCGGTGCGCTGGTCGCACCAGGAGGGCTCCAAGGTGCGGCCCGGTGACTACGTACGCGTCCTCGCCGAGCTGACCACCCTCAGGACCCGCGCGGTCCGCCGCGCCGACCTCCTCGTGGCGGGCCTCTTCCTGGTCCTCGCGACGGCCCTGTACGCGAACCGCTGGGTCTCGCCGAACCACCGCTACCTCCCCGACGCCCTCCAGGACCAGAACCAGTGGGAGTGGTTCTTCGAGGTCACGGCCCGCAACATCAGCCACTTCGACAACCCCCTCTTCACCACCCTCCAGGGCTATCCGGACGGCGTGAACCTCATGGCCAACACGGTCATGCTGGGCCTCTCCGTCCCGCTCGCCCCCGTGACCTGGCTGTTCGGCCCGGCCGTCAGCCTGAACGTGGCGATGACACTCGGCCTGGCCGCGACCGCGACCGCCTGGTACTGGCTGATCGTGCGGCGGCTCGTGCGCCACCGGACCGCCGCCGCGACCGGCGCGGCCCTCGCCGCCTTCGCGCCCCCGATGATCAGCCACGCGCACGCGCACCCGAACTTCATCGTCCTGTTCATGATCCCGCTGATCATCGACCGGGCGCTGCGGCTGTGCGAGGGCTGTCATGTCGTACGGGACGGAGTGGTCCTCGGCCTCTTCACGACGTATCAGATCTTCCTCGGCGAGGAGCCGCTGCTGCTCGCAGCGATGGGGATGGTCCTGTTCACGGCGGCGTACGCGGTGGTGCGCCGCGATGTGGCGCGCGCGGCCTGGCGCCCGCTGCTGCGCGGCGTCGGCATCGCCCTTGCGGTCTGCCTGCCGCTGATCGCCTTCCCCCTCTGGTGGCAGTTCTTCGGCCCGCAGAGCTACAAGAGCGTGCTGCACGGCGACAACGCGGGCAACAGCCCGCTGGCCCTGCTCTCCTTCGCCGAGCGCTCCCTGGCGGGCGACGACGCGACCGCGTCCCGGCTCTCGATGAACCCCACCGAGCAGAACGCCTTCTACGGCTGGCCGCTCGTCGCCCTCGCCCTGCTGATCGTGGTCTGGCTGTGGCGGCGTGCGGTGGTGAAGGCGCTCGCGTTCACGGCGGTGGCGGCGGCGTTCCTGTCGCTCGGGCCGAAGTTCCGGATCCCGCTGACGGACGTGGTCCTGCCGGGCCCGTGGAAGCTGCTCGCCGGCCGGCCGCTGTTCGAGTCGGTCATCGAGGGGCGCGTGGCGATGGTGTGCGCTCCGGCGCTCGGCATGCTGGTGGCGCTGGCGGTCGACCGGCTCGCGGCGGCGTCGTGGCAGCCGCGCGTGGCCGCCTTCCGGTACGCGGCCTTCCGGTACGCGGGCCTCGCGGCCGTCGCCGCCGCGCTCGTCCCCATCGTGCCGCTGCCCCTGAAGGCCGTGGACCGGATCGACGTACCGGCGTTCATCGCGGACGGCACGTGGCGGCGGTACGTGGACACGGCGGCCGGCGAGACCCTGGTCCCGGTGCCGCTCCCCGACCCCGGCTACGCCGAGGCGCTGCACTGGCAGACCACCGCCGACCTGGGCTTCCGTCTGCCCGGCGGCTACTTCAACGGGCCCTGGGGCCCCGATCGCGTCGGCATCTACGGCGCCCCGCCCCGCAACCTCTCCAACCTCCTGCGCGACATCCGCGGCACCGGCAGGACCGTCCGCATCACCGACGCCTGGCGCCGCGCCGCCCGCGAGGACCTGCGCTTCTGGAACGCGGGCGTCCTCGTTCTCGCCCCGCAGTACGGCGACGCCGCCCTGCGCTCGACACTCGACGATCTCCTGGGTCAGCCTGGAAAGTGGGTGGACGGGGTGTGGATCTGGGACGTGCACGGGGGATCCTGAGCGGGGCGTGTGCCACTACGCTGCGGTACCCACACGCACGGTAGCCGGGCGGGGGCGCCTCGAACGGACCCGTGCCTCCTGCCCGCCGCCCGCGCACCCTGACGTTCACCGACCGCCGACCTAGGGAGCATTTCTTGGCCTGCGACTTGTGGCTCGTTCCGCTCGTCGACGTGCTGTGTCACAGCCCCGACAACCCGTTCGCCGAGGAGCTCGCCTCGTACGACAAGGCGCTGACCGACGCGGGACTGCCGCCGGTCCCCGTTTATGCGTACATGCCGGGTCTGTCCGGCGATGTGGCGCCGGTCGCGGGCTTCGACTACGACGCGCTGCACTTCCTGCGCCGTGCCTATCTGCTGCGCATCTGCGGTCTCGAGGTCACGCCCGTCGACGAACTGGGCGGGGACTACGAACAGCTCCTGGAAATGTTCGACAGCACGGCCCAGCAGTCGCATCTGGTGTGGCACTACGACCACGCGGGCGCGTACGTCCCCGTGGACTTCCCCGCGCCCCTCGCCAACGACGAGCTCCTGGCGGGCGGCGGCCCCCTGGGCTCCTCCCAGGCGCTCCTGCGCGAGCTGGAGTTCGTGGCCCCGTCCATCGGCATAGACCCCGCGAACCCGCCGCTGCCCCCCGCCCCGCCGGAGGCCCCCACCACCCTGGAGGAACCGGCGACCCCGGCTCCCCACGACCCCAGCCCCTTCGCCCGCGAACGCCACGTCTGGCTCGGCCTCCACGCCGCAACCACCCGAAGCCTCGCGCAAGGCTCCATGATCATCTACAGCTGACCCCGCCCCTTGAGGCAACCCGCCCCCTCCAACCTCCGGGCAGGAGGGGGCCGTCCCACCCCACCGCAGGCACACCGACTCAGCCGGCCCCCTCACCGCCCACCCGTGCGCCGGGGTCCCGCCGCTATCGCGGCGGCTTCTTCCCGCCCGCCCTCCCACTACGTGCCGTCCAGGGGGCACCGTCTGTCCTGCAGCCGCCGACGGCGACCAGCCCCCGCGAGGGGCGTCCACCCGCCAGGAGGGCAGAAACGGGCGGGCGGGCGGGAAACAACCGCCGCGACAGCGGCGCAAAACCCGCAGACGCCGACGGCAGGCAACCCCCGCAAGGAGCGCCCACCCCACGGGAGAGCAGAAACGGGCGGGCGGGCGGGGAGGAAGCCGCCGCGACAGCGGCGGGAGGCCCGCAGACGCCGACGGCGGGCAACCCCCGCAAGGAGCGCCCACCCCACGGCAGGGCAGAAACGGGCGGGCGGGCGGGGAGGAAGCCGCCGCGACAGCGGCGGGAGGCCCGCAGACGCCGACGGCGGGCAACCCGCGCTAGGAGCGCCCACCCCGCGGGCGGGTGGAAACGGGCGGGTGGGGGAGAAGCCGCCGCGGTAGCGGTGGGAGGCCCGCAGACGTCGACGGCCGGGGCGGCCACCCCGCGGACAGGCGGGGTCAGTCGTCGTCCGGGTCGGCTGACGGGTGGGGGCGGGGAGTGCCCCGTACGCAAGAGATGCCGTACGACACGTCCTCCGCCACGTCGTCATCGTTGGCCTCCGCCTCCAGGCTGACCGTCGCCGCCGGGCCCCGGCTGACGTCCTCGTCGATGTGGTAGCCGTCGGCGGGGCTCCAGGACAGGAGGTACGCGGTGCCGTCGGGACGGCACTCCACGGTCGCGGTGCCTCCCGTGAAGCGGACCGTGGCGTGTTGGGGGCGGCTGGGGCGGGGCTTCGAGGGCGAGGGAGCGGCCGACGACGGAGTGGGCCGCGCTGACGACGACGTCAGCGCCCGCCGTACCGCCCCCTCGTCCAGCGGACGACTGTGCGCCGCACCCCCGCTGTCCGCACTGGCCAACTGCCAAGCACCCAGCGCCCCGGCCGCCGTCCCCACGGCAACCCACGCCGCCGTCCCGACGGCACTCCACCACGTACCCCTGCCCCTGCGCGTACTCATGCCCCACCCTCCCCCGCCCTCCCCTAACGTCCGGTTAAGAGCCCGGTTAAGGGTCGCCCCGGACCCCGGCCAGAGGCGAACCGACAGCCAACAGGATCCCAACTCCTGGCTAACGTGGCCCCCATGGCCCACCTCCTCGTCGTGGAAGACGACCCCCACCTGCGCGGCGCCCTCGTGCGGGCCCTGCGCGACAAGGGGCACGCCGTCGCGACGGCGCCCACCGGGATGGCGGGGCTCGACGCGGCCGTGACGCACCGGCCCGATCTGGTGGTCCTCGACCTGGGGCTTCCGGACGTCGACGGGGTGCGGGTGCTGCGGATGTTGCGGGCGGTCAGCGACGTACCCGTCATCGTGGCGACCGCCAGGGACGAGGAGCCGGAGATGGTGGCCGTGCTGGGGGACGGGGCGGACGACTACATCGTGAAGCCGTTCGGCGCGGCCCAGTTGGACGCGCGGGTGAAGGCGGTGCTGCGGCGGCTCGGGGGCGGGGACGCCGAGGAGCCGCTGCACGTCGGCGGGCTGACCGTCGACGTCGGCGCCCGCGAGGTGTCCCTGGACGGCGCGGCCCTCGACCTGACGCCCCGCGAGTTCGACCTGCTCGCGCACCTGGCCCGCCGCGCCGGACAGGTCGTGTCCCGGCGTGAGCTGCTCGCCGAGGTGTGGCACCAGCCGCTCGGCGGCGCCGACAAGACGGTCGACGTGCACCTGTCGTGGTTGAGGAGGAAATTGGGGGAGACCGCCCAGGCGCCGCGCTATCTGCACACCGTACGGACCGTCGGCGTCAAGCTCACCGCGCCCGAGCCCCCGGCCGGCCGCTGACCATGCGCCGCCGACTGCTCCTCCTCACCGCCGCCACGACCGCCCTCGTCCTCACCGCCCTCCTCGTCCCGCTGACCCTGCTCACCCGCAGCCACGCCGCCGACCGCGCGACCGCCGAGGCGACCGCCCGCGCCCAGTGGGTGGCGCACGCGCTCGGGCCCGCGCTCGCCTCGCCGAAGGAGCGGGCGACGGCCGAGCAGACCGTGGAGAGCGTCAACGGGCACGGCTTGCCCAGGACTTCCTTGATCCTGGGGGATGGGGAAGGAGTCGGGCCCGGCCCGGCGACCGTCACCGACGCCGTACGGCTCGCCCGCACCGGGCGGGCCTTCACCTACGAGCCCTCGACCGGCGGCCGCCAGGTCCTCGTCCCCGTCCACGGCGCCGCCGACGGCACCGCCGTCGTCCAAGTGACGCTGACGGAGAAGCAGTTGTACGCGGGGACGCTCACGTCCTGGCTGGTGCTCGCCGGGATCGGCGTGGGGCTCGTGCTCCTCGGCCTGCTGCTCGCCGACCGGCTCGGAGCCCGGCTCGTGGGGGCCACCCGCTCCCTCGCGCGGACCGCCGACCGGCTCGCCGCCGGTGACCTGACGGCACGCGCGACCCCGGACGGCCCGCCCGAGCTGCGCCTGATCGCCACCGAGCTGAACCGCCTCGCCGCCCGCATCGACGACCTGCTGACCGCCGAGCGCGAGACCGCCCGCGAGAACGCCGCCGACCTCGCCCACCGCCTGCGCACCCCCGTCGCCGCCCTGCGCCTGGACGCGGAGACCCTGCGGGACGGGGACGAGGCGCGCCGGATCGCGGAGGACGTGGACGCACTCGAACGGAGCGTCGACGACGTGATCCGCAAGGCCCGGCGCCCGTTGCGGGCCGCGCCGCGCGCCGACCTTGCGGCCGTCGCCCGCGAGCGCGCCGCGTTCTGGCGACCGCTGGCCGAGGACCAGGAGCGGCAGAGCGGCATCGAGACACCCCCGAACGAGATTCCCGTACCCGTGCCGCGCGACGAACTCGCCGCCGCCCTCGACGCGTTGATCGGCAACGTCCTCGACCACACCCCGCACGGCACCCCCTTCCGCGTCACCGTCACCGACGGCGCGGCGCCGGACGGCGGCGCCCGGCTCGTCGTCAGCGACGACGGTCCCGGCTTCCCCGACGGCTGCCCCGACGAGCGCGGCACCAGCGGCGGCGGCTCCACAGGGCTCGGCCTCGACATCGCGCGCCGCACGGCCGAGGACGCGGGCGGGACCTTCACGGTCGAGGACGGCCCCACCCGCGTCACGCTCACGTTCCCCCGCGCACATCCGGACCGCGCACAGCCGAGCCGCGCCCAGCCGGGCCGTGAACTGCCGGGCGCGGAAACGCGGTCCGCACCGCCCGCGCCCAGCGGTTGACCCCGAGGTCCGGACGGACGGCGGCGAATCCCCCGCAGTACTTGGTGAACTCCGCCGCCCGCACCCCGTACCGGTGAAGCACCCGGTCCGCGTCCGTCAGCTTGCCGCGCGTCTTGGTCTCGACGAGGACGAGTCCGCTGTCGGCCGACGCGGCCGCGCCGGTCGCCACGTCCGTGACGACGAGCGCCGCGTCGCACGTGATCCGCTGGCCGTCGGCGACGAACGTGGCGCGGCGGTAGTCCGTGACGAGGGACGGGGTCAGCCCCTCGGGGGCGTCGATGCCGTACGAGCCCTTGAGCACCCCGGTGAGGAAGCCGCGCCGGACCGGGTCGAGGGCGTGCTCGTCGCCCTCCATGCGCTGGCGGTGCTTGACGGTCTCGCCGCGCCCGGTCTTCAGCTTGATCTCGAACTGCCGCTCCCCGCTGTCCTGGTAGACCCGCTCGCGGACGCGGTAGCGCAGCCTGCGGCCCTGGCGGTGGTCGTGGAACGTGCGCAGGCACGGGGTGTCGTAGTACGTCGAGTGGTACCCGAACAGGCGGCGGCCGTTGATGCTCAGGGCGCGGAACGGACCGCCGCGGCGGCGCGGGTCGGTGAGCAGTGCCGCGAAGTCCTCGAATATCTCCACGGGGACGAGATAGCTGTTGTCGTAGCGCGCGAGCAGTTCGGCGCGGGCGTTCAGCTCGTCGAGGGAGACCGGATGCGCGGCGAGCGCGGCACGGGAGAGGACACGGAGGGCAGGGTTCACGCGAGCTCCTGGCGGGGTCGAGGGGCAGGTCGTGATGGCTTTCCTGTGAACGCGCGGTGACCCTCGGTAGGTTCCGGTTGGCGGAAGCGGACTTCCAGGACCATGAGGTCGCGTACGTAGTCCACTTCCTGGACGGTCCAGCCGAGCGGTTCTCCCAGGCGGCGGCGCAACTCGGCGCTCAGGGTGGCCTCTTCGCGGTGGACGGCGTCGAGGGTGACGACCGCGCGGCGGTCGCGGGCGTACAGGCGCGGGTGGTCGGCGGCGTAC
>NZ_JBHYJH010000081.1:0-43391 GCF_042740445.1 Streptomyces sp. NPDC059003
AGAAGGGGGCCTGGGGGCGGAGCCCCCAGTTCGGGAAGGGGCGGGGTGGGGGACAAGGCCGTCACACGTCGCCGTACACCACCGCCCACGGCCGTGTCCTCCCCTCCTCCCCCGTCCGCAGGACGGACGACGTCAGGTCCCGCGCCAGCACATCCGCCGCGAGGCGGGCAAAACGCTCGGCCCCCGCATGCGCCCCCTGCACGGGCCACGCCCCCGTGAGCCGTTGCGTCACCGGACGCCCGGCCAGGGGACGCCACACCACCCGCGGCTCCTTGCGCGCCGCGGGCCCCCGCTCGAAGGCCACGCCCACCCCCGCCGCGACGAGCCCCAGCAGGAACTCGGAGTTGCGCGCGTGCCGCACGCGGGCGGGCACGAAACCGCCGGAGCGGCAGACGTCGAGCGTGGCGTCGTACCAGCCGGGCGCGGCGTCGCGCGGGCACAGGACCAGGTCGTGCCCGCGGAGGTCGGCGAGGTCGACCTCCGCGAGGCGGGCCAGGGGCGAGGTGCGCGGGAGCACCACGCCGAGGTCGACGGTGACCTCGGGACCGACGGCCAGGCCGGTGGCGTCCACGGGCTGGTGCAGGAGGCCCACGTCGAGACCGCCGGAGGCGAGCAGCCGCAGCTGTTCCTGCGTGGACACCTCCTGGAGGTCCACGCGCAGACCGGGCGCGTGCTCCGCACAGGCGGCGAGCAGCGCGTGCAGCACGGGCGCCGCCGTGTCCTCCGGCACGCCCGCGCGCAGCGTGCCGACGTCGCCGTCCACGGCCCGCCGTACGAGCGAGCGCAGCCGCTCCTCACGGACGAGCAGGTCCCGCGCCTCGTCGTACAGCACGGAACCGGCCGCGGTCAGCCTGACCTGCCGGTTCGAGCGGTCGAAGAGTTCGGCGCCGAGCTCCTTCTCCAGGCGGCGGACCGCCTGGCTGAGCGGCGGCTGCGCCATGCCGAGCACCTCCGCGGCCCGGCTGAAGTGCAGCTCTTCGGCCGTGACGACGAAAATACGCAGGTGCCGCAGGAGATCCACGCGGCGAGCGTAGGCGATACGGGAGTGAGGGGCGGGATGAGGGTCGAGGAGCGCATCCGGGAGGTCTTCGCGCGGGCGGGCGCGGAGGGGGCGGTGCACGCGGTGCGGATCGGGGGCGAGGGCGGGCCTCCTTCCGGGGGCGTCCGGGACGCCCCGGACGGTCCTGAGGTCGGCCTCGCCGCCGACGAGCCCGTCGCCATCTCCTCTGTCTTCAAGCTGCTCCTCGTCCTGGAGTTCGCGCGTCAGGTCGACGCCGGGCAGCTCGACCCGCGGGAGCGGGTCCTGGTGACGGACGACCACCGGCTCGGCGGCTGGGGCACCGCGGGCTGTGTCGACGACGTCGAGATCTCGCTGCGCGACCTCGCGTACTTCGCGCTGACCGTGAGCGACAACTCCGCCGCCGACATCCTGCTCGGCCGGGTCGGCCTGGACACGGTGCAGCTGCTCGCCCGGGAGCTCGGCCTCGCGGACACCCGGATCGTGGGCGGGCCCCGGGAGGCGCTCGCGTCGATGCTCACCGACGTCGGCGCGCGCGGCCCGGAGGAGTTCGCGGCGCTCTACCGGGCCCTGCCGGACGAGCGGAAGCGGCGCCTGAGCGTCCTCGACCCGCGGCGCGCGAACGCCAGCACGCCGCGCGACGTCACCCGGCTGCTCGGCCTCATCTGGCGGGACGCCGCCGGACCGGACCGCGCGTGCGCGTACGTGCGGGAGTTGATGGGGCGCCAGGTGTTCCGGCACCGGCTCACCTCGGGGTTCCCCGACGACGTACGCATTGCCGCGAAGACCGGGACGCTGCCGGGGCTGCACATCGAGGTGGGCGTCGTGCGCTTCCCCGAAGGGGACGAGTACGCCGTCGCGGTGTTCGCGCGGAGCCGCGCGCTGGTCCCCGACCTCACCCGGGTCGACGCCGCGATCGGTACGGCGGCCCGGCTCGCCGTGACGTATCTCCGCTCTGACCTGCACCGCTCTGACCTGCACCGCTCTGACCTGCGGTGATATGCGAACGCATATCGAGCATGCGCGGTTCTGATCTTGGACGTGGCCCCGTTGAGCCTGCTGTCCTTCCGCCATGAACCTCCCTGACGCACACCCCCGTACCGCCCGCCGCACCCTCCTGCGCGGCGCCGCCCTGGGCGCGGCCGCCCCGCTGCTGCCCGCCGCCGCGTCGGCCGACGCCCGCCCGGCCGGTGCCCCCGCGCGCCCCGTCTCGTACCGCTGGCTCGGCACGTCGGGCTGGCGGATCGACATACAGCGGCAGACCCGGACAACAACTGTCCTGGTCGACCCCTACGTCACCCGCTTCGACACCGGCCTGTTCACCGGCTCCTTCGACCTCGCGACCCGGCTGCGCACCGACAAGCCCCTGGTCCGCAAGCACGCGGGCACGCCCGAGGTCATCTGCGTCACGCACACCCACTGGGACCACCTCAACGACGTGCCCTACCTGGCCCGTTCGACGGGTGCCCGGGTCATCGGCACCGAGACGACGTACCACGTGCTGCGGTCCTTCGGGGTGGACGCGGGGCAGCTCTCCGTCGTCAAGGGCGGGGAGGTGCTCGACTTCGACGGGTTCGTGGTGGAGGTGGCGAGCTCGCGGCACAGCCGGAACGGCTCGTACTCCTACTTCGCGCCCGGCACCCTGCACGCCCCGCCCAGGACCGCGCCCCGGACGGTCTCCGATCTGCCCGAGGGCGACACTCTCGCGTTCAAGGTGACGCCGGACGGCGCGCCCTCGGCGCTGTTCATGGGGGCGAGCGACTTCGACGAGCGGTCCTTCGCCGGCCTTGAGCCGGACATCGCCATGGTCGCGTGCGCGTCGAGCCCGGCCACGCACCGCTATGTGCCGCGGCTGCTCGACGCGCTCGGCCACCCCGACGTGCTGGTGCCGGTGCACTGGGACGACTTCGAGAAGCCGCTGAGCCGGCCGCCCCGCAAGGACGGCACGGGCCTGGACGACTTCCTCGCCCAGGCCCGTGCGGCCGCCCCCGGCGCCCGGATCGTGGTGCCGGACTACACGACGGTGTACGGGGCGGACCTGCGGCCCGCCGCCGGCTAGCGCGGCGCCTTGCGCGCGGCCCGCAGCCACTCCTTGTTCATCGCCGCGATCGACGGCAGCGGGATGCCCTTCGGGCAGGCGGTGGCGCACTCGCCGGTGAGGGTGCAGCCGCCGAAGCCCTCCGCGTCCATCTGCGCGACCATGTCGAGGACGCGGGTCTCGCGCTCGGGCGCGCCCTGCGGCAGGACGTTCAGATGGTTGACCTTGGCCGAGGTGAACAGCATCGCCGAGCCGTTGGGGCAGGCGGCCACGCAGGCGCCGCAGCCGATGCACTCGGCGTGCTCGAAGGCAGAGTCGGCGTCCGGCTTCGGCACGGGAGTGGCGTGTGCCTCCGGTGCCGCGCCCGTCGGGGCGCTGATGTAGCCGCCGGCCTGGATGATGCGGTCGAAGGCGGAGCGGTCGACGACCAGGTCCTTGACGACCGGGAAGGCCGCCGCGCGCCACGGCTCGACGTCGATGGTGTCGCCGTCCTTGAAGGACCGCATGTGCAGCTGGCAGGAGGTGGTGCGCTCGGGCCCGTGCGCGTCGCCGTTGATGACGAGCGAGCAGGCGCCGCAGATGCCCTCGCGGCAGTCGTGGTCGAAGGCGACCGGGTCCTCGCCCTTGAGGATGAGCTCCTCGTTGAGGGTGTCGAGCATCTCCAGGAAGGACATGTCGGAGGAGATGTTGTCCACCTCGTACGTGGACATGGCGCCTTCGGCGTCGGTGGTGCGCTGGCGCCAGACGCGCAGGGTGAGCTTCATGCGTAGCTCCGCTGAGTGGGGTGGACGTACTCGAAGACCAGGTCTTCCTGGTGCAGGACGGGGGCGGTGCCGGTGCCGGTGAACTCCCAGGCGGCCGCGTACGAGAACTCCTCGTCCTTGCGGGCGGCCTCGCCGTCGGGCGTCTGGGACTCCTCGCGGAAGTGGCCGCCGCAGGACTCGGAGCGGTGCAGGGCGTCGAGGCACATGAGCTCGGCGAGCTCCAGGTAGTCGACGATCCGGTTGGCCTTCTCCAGGGACTGGTTGAACTCCTCGCCGGTGCCGGGCACCTTGATGCGGCGCCAGAACTCCTCGCGGATCTGCGGGATGCGTTCGAGGGCCTTGCGCAGTCCGGTGTCCGTGCGGGCCATGCCGCAGAACTCCCACATCAGCTCGCCGAGCTCGCGGTGGAAGGAGTCCGGGGTGCGGTCGCCGTCGACGGCGAGGAGCCGGGTCAGGCGGTCCTCGGTCTCGGCGACCACCTCGCGGACGGCGGGGTGGTCGGCGGTGACCTCGGCGTGGTGCGGGTTGCGGGCGAGGTAGTCGTTGATGGTCGAGGGCAGGACGAAGTAGCCGTCCGCGAGGCCCTGCATCAGGGCGGAGGCGCCGAGGCGGTTCGCGCCGTGGTCGGAGAAGTTGGCCTCGCCGATCGCGAACAGGCCGGGGACGGTGGTCTGGAGGTCGTAGTCGACCCACAGGCCGCCCATCGTGTAGTGCACGGCGGGGTAGATCCGCATCGGCACCTCGTACGGGTTCTCCGCGGTGATCCGCTCGTACATGTCGAAGAGGTTGCCGTACTTCGCCTCGACCGCCTTGCGGCCCATGCGCCGGATGGCGTCGGCGAAGTCGAGGTAGACGCCCTGGCCGCCGGGGCCGACGCCGCGGCCCTCGTCGCAGACGTTCTTGGCGGCGCGGGACGCGATGTCGCGCGGCACGAGGTTGCCGAAGGACGGGTAGATGCGCTCCAGGTAGTAGTCGCGCTCGTCCTCGGGGATCTCGTTCGCGGGCCGCGTGTCGCCCTTGGCCTTCGGCACCCAGATGCGGCCGTCGTTGCGCAGCGACTCGCTCATCAGGGTCAGCTTGGACTGGTGGTCGCCGGTGCGCGGGATGCAGGTGGGGTGGATCTGGGTGAAGCAGGGGTTGGCGAAGTACGCGCCGCGCCGGTGCGCCCGCCACACGGCGGTGGCGTTGGAGTTCATGGCGTTCGTCGACAGGTAGAAGACGTTGCCGTAGCCGCCGCTCGCCAGGACGACGGCGTCCGCGAAGTGGCTGGAGATCTCGCCGGTGATCAGGTCGCGGGCGACGATGCCGCGGGCCCGTCCGTCCACGACGATCAGGTCCAGCATCTCGGTGCGCGGGTGCAGCTCGACGTTCCCGGCGGCGATCTCCTTCGACAGCGCCTGGTACGCGCCGAGCAGCAGCTGCTGGCCCGTCTGGCCGCGGGCGTAGAAGGTGCGGGAGACCTGGACGCCGCCGAAAGACCGGGTGTCGAGCAGGCCGCCGTACTCGCGGGCGAACGGCACGCCCTGGGCCACGCACTGGTCGATGATCTCGACGGAGATCTGCGCGAGCCGGTGCACGTTGGACTCCCGGGCGCGGAAGTCGCCGCCCTTGACGGTGTCGTAGAAGAGCCGGTGGATGGAGTCGCCGTCGTTGCGGTAGTTCTTCGCGGCGTTGATGCCGCCCTGCGCGGCGATCGAGTGGGCGCGGCGCGGCGAGTCCTGGTAGCAGAACTGCACGACGTGGTAGCCCTGTTCGGCGAGCGTGGCGCCCGCGGAGCCGCCGGCGAGGCCGGTGCCGACGACGATGACGGTGTGCTTGCGGCGGTTGGCGGGGTTGACCAGCTTCGCCTCGAAGCGGCGGGTGTCCCAGCGCTCGGCGATCGGGCCCCCGGGGGCCTTGCTGTCGACGACCGGGTCCCCGGTCGCGTACTCGGCGTATTCACGGGAAGTCATCGGTCAGCTCACCACTCCGGTCATGACGCCCACGGGCACGGACACGAATCCGGCCGTGAGCAGCAGTGCGAGGCCATTGGCCGTGGCCTTGAGGACGCGGTCGCGGGTCGCGCTGCCCACGCCGAGGGTCTGTGCGGCGCTCCAGAAGCCGTGCCGGACGTGGAAGCCGACGGCGACCACGGCGACGATGTAGATCACGTTGCCGTACCAGGTGGAGAAGGTGTCGATGACGTTCTGGTACGGGTGCAGGTGCTCGTACTCGCCCGGGTGCACGGTGCCGGTCGTCAGGTCCAGGATGTGCCAGACGATGAACAGGGCGAGGATGATGCCGCCCCAGCGCATGGTGCGCGTCGCGTAGCTGGCGCGCGGCTTCTTGTGCACGTACTTGCTCGGGCGCGCCTTGATGTCGCGCCTGCTGAGCTGGTACGCGGACACGGCGTGCGCGAAGACCGCGGCGACGAGCACGACGCGGACGACCCACAGGGTCCACTCCCAGCGCATGACGGGCTCGCCGAGGGTGCGCAGCCAGTGCGCGTAGTGGTTGAAGTCGCCGGGCCCGAAGAAGATCTTGAGGTTCCCGATCATGTGGGCGACCAGGTAGAGCAGCATGATCAGGCCGCTCACCGCCATCACGGTCTTCTTGCCGACGGTGGAGTCCCACACCGTCCGGGGAAGTGACGGCCGTCGGTCCGTCCGCGTTGCCAGAGCCATGTCAGGCACGCTACGGCCGAAGGCCCCGATCAGTCCAAGAGATGGTTTGGCTCATCTCGATAGCCAGAGCCTATGTACGGGGTAGCGTGGGGGCATGCAGTTCCAGCAGCTGGTGTACTTCGTCGCCGTCGCCGAGACCCGGCACTTCACGCGCGCCGCCGAGCGCGTCCACGTCTCGCAGCCGTCCCTGTCGCAGCAGGTGCGCGCCCTGGAGAGCGAGCTGGGCGCCGAGCTGTTCAGCCGGGCCCGGGGCAACATCGCGCTCACCGACGCGGGCGAGGCGCTGCTCCCGCTGGCCCGCCGCATCCTCGCCGACGCCGACACGGCCCGCATCGAGGTGCAGGAGCTGGCCCAGCTGCGCCGCGGCCGGGTGCGCCTCGGCGCCACGCCCAGCGTCTGCACGGGACTGCTCCCGCAGGTCCTGCGCGCCTTCCACGACCAGCACCCCGGCATCCAGCTGCTCATCGAGGAGGGCGGCAGCCACGACCTCGTGCGCCATCTCGCGCGCGGCGCGCTCGACCTGGCGCTCGTGGTCCTTCCGCTGCCGAGCCCGTCGCCCGCCCTGACGACCGTGGAGCTGCTGCGCGAGGACCTGGTCGTGGTGGCGTCCCCGGACGCGCCGGACGCGCCGGACTTCGGTGCGACGGCGCGGATCGCCGATCTGCAGGGCGAGCGCCTCGTGATGTTCCGGCACGGGTACGACCTGCGGGAGCTCACGGTCGCCGCCTGCCGCGCGGAGGGCTTCGAGCCGGAATTCGCGGTCGAGGGCGGCGAGATGGACGCGGTCCTCGGCTTCGTCCGCGCCGGGCTCGGCGTGGCCGTGGTGCCCCGTATGGTCGCGGAGCGCTCCGGCGGCGACCTGCGCATGACGCCGCTCGCCCGGCCGCGCCTGCGCCGCACGATCGCGCTCGCGCACCGCAGCGACGTGGCACCGCCGCGCGCGGCGCGGGAGTTGCAGCGGATGCTGCTGGAGCAGTGACGCACCCCACGGTCGACACCGCGGGTACGGAGACGATTCAAGCCACTCCGGTGCGGGAGTGGGATCGCAGAAGGAGGCTGTTTCAGCCGCCCCGACTCAGCCGACTCGCCCCGTCGCCCGGCATGTCCCGTTCCGAATCACTTGCCAACAGCCGATTCAAGGTTCCGTCAAGGTCTGCGTCAAGCCCAGTTCGGGACGCTGCAGCGACGGAACCAGGCGGTGCTCGGCGATCGGGGAGGCACAGTGGAACTAGGGCGGCGTTCGGGGCTCGATTCCGGCCACAACTCATATGTGGCTGACTACAAGCGACTCCGTGACGAACTGGCTCCGCGGCATGGATGGCGACACGACGTCGGTGACATGTGGTGCTACGTCACCCCGCCGGGATCTCACCTGCGGACGCAGGGGTGGAAGATACATCTCTCCGCCACTCCACGATCTGCCGTGGACGTCCTGACCGCCGCCACCCGGGTCCTCTTCCAGCAGGCCGCGGCATTCAAATTCGCCCACGGAACCCGCCAATTGCGCTCGCTGCTCTCGATCCGGATGGACCGGGGGTCGGGCGGCAAGTTCATCACCGTGTACCCCGACAGCGACGAGCAGTTCGTCGAGCTGCTGGGACTCCTGGACGAGGCCACACGGGGCCTCGACGGGCCCGCGATCCTTTCGGACCGGCGGTACCGCGACGGCGGCCTCGTCCACTATCGGTACGGCGGCTTCAGCGGCAGCCAGCAGGTCCTCGACGTGGACGGATCGTATGTGCCCATGCTGGTGGCTCCGGACGGCGGCTGGGAACGCGACCAGCGCAACGGCTGGTTCTCACCGCCCTCCTGGGCACTCCTGCCCGCCGGTGTCCCGAGCCCCGCAGCCGACCGGGCCGCGGAGTCCGGCGACCGGTCGAAGGTGCTCCTCAACGACCGCTTCATGGTGTACGAGGCGATACGACACTCCAACCGGGGCGGCGTCTACCGAGCACTCGACTGCGGCGACGGTGACCGCAAGGTCGTGATCAAGGAGGCTCGTCCCTTCATCGGCGCCGAGCACGACGGGACGGACGCACGCGACTACCTGCGCAACGAGCACGCCACCCTCTCCGCCCTAGCACCCCTGGGTGTGGCGCCACGGCCCGTGGACCTCTTCGACTACCAGGGGCACCTCTTCCTCGCGGAGGAGGAAGTGCCGGGCACCACCCTGCGGACGTGGGTGGAGCAGCACGTCGTCGACGAGCCCACCCGCGCTCTGCCGCTGAGCACGGTGCTGCCGCTGGCCCGGCGCGTCCTGGACATCGTGCGCACCGTGCACGACAAGGGATTCGTCCTGCGTGACCTCACACCGAGCAACGTAATGGTCACTCCCGACAGTGAACTCATGCTGATCGACACCGAGTTCGCCGCGGTTCCCGGCGAGCTCGTCACCCGGGTGCAGACGCCGTCCTATGCCGCGCCCGAAGAGCTCACCGGCCCCACGCGCTATCCCGCGCCGACCGCGTCGGCCGACCTCTACGGCGTGGGAGCCACCCTGTTCTACCTCTGCACCGGCGCGCACCCGGTGATCGCCGCGGACGGTCTTGGCGAGGAGAACACGCCACAGCGTCCGTATGACGAGCGCGTACGGTGGCTCGTGCACGCGGTCGCGGTGAACAATCCGGCGCTTGCGGCGCTCTCGCCCCTCGTACGGGGGCTGATGCGGCGGGAGCCGGGCCGGCGGATCACGCTGGTCGAAGCCGGCGACCTGCTCGACGGGGTGAGGAACACCGCTGCGACAGCGCCGGACGCCCTCTCGTTGCGCACCGATGACCCTGAACGGTTGCTCACCGACGGCTGGCGTCAGCTGGTACGTGGCATGACCCCGGACGACAACCGCTCTCTGTGGCCCGCCCCGCCGATGGAAGGGCGCCTGTTCGACACGCTCGCGGTTCAAGCCGGGGCCGGCGGGACCCTTGAGGTCATGCGCCGGGGCTCGGGGACCCATGCGGGAGCGGCCGAACTCGGCGCGGCCCTGCGCACCGCCCTGAACTGGCTCGACCTGCGAGCCGACCGCGAACGTCGGCAGTTGCCGGGGCTGTACTTCGGCCGCGCGGGCACCTACTGGGCGATGTATGAGGCAGCCGACACTCTGGGAGACCACGAGGTGCGGCACCGCAGCGTCGAACGGGCGAAACACCTGCCGGTGGTCTGGGCCAACCCCGACATCACCCATGGGGTGGCAGGCAACGGCCTGGCTCAACTCCACTTGTGGCGCCGTACCGGCGACGCCGAGTTCCGTGAGCGGGCGGAGCTGTGCGTACGAGCCGTGCTCGCCAAGCGCACGCCGGACGGGCTGAAGTGGCCGGTCCCCGCGCAGATGAGCGGCGCCGACGCCGGGCTCGCGCACTACGGGTTCGCTCATGGTGTCGCCGGGATCAGCACCTTCCTGCTGGCGGCAGCGCGTGAGCTCAACCGGCCGGACCTCCTGGAATCCGCCGTCGCCAGTGGCGACTTCCTCCTGTCCGCCGCCGCGCGGGAGGGCGCCGGCCTCGCCTGGCCGGCCGCGCACCGGACCACGGACTCGGCCCCCTCATCACGGGTGTGCTGGTGGTGCAGCGGGGCCCCGGGGATCGGAGCGTTCCTCATCCGCCTGTGGCGGGCCACCGGCGAGGACCGCTTCCGCGAGGCGGCACACCGGGCCGCGATCGGCACCCGCAGCAACCGCTGGCTCCAGTCCGCCTCGCACTGCCACGGGCTCGCGGGCAACGGGGAGTTCCTGCTCGACATGGCCGCCGCGACCGGCGACGTCGTGTACCGCGCCTGGGCTGACGAACACGTGGCGTCGCTGTACCGTCTGGCCGCCCTGTACGAGGGCCGCCTGGTGATCCTGGACGAGACCAACGCCGGGATGACCTACAGCTACAACCTGGGCATGGCGGGCCCGATCGGCTTCCTGCACCGGTCCCTGCACGGCGGCGAACGCTGGTGGATGGTGGACGACTTCGCTCTGGCTCCCCGGGGAGGCGAGCGGTGAGCGTCGCCGGAACGCTGCCCGACGCGTTCACCCGCACCTGGTCCACGCTGACGACTCTGCGCTCCCGGATGAGCTTCCGGTTCTCTGCGGCCGGCCGTAGCGCCGCCGCTCTGGTCTCGGACGGACGCGGCTTCCTCTTCTGCGAGTACTGGGATCTGGTCGGCGGTACGAGCAAGAGTGGCACCCCTGGATGCCGTCCCGTTCCCGAATTCCGGATCAACGCGCTCCAGGACGGCGAACGCACAGCACCGCCCTACGACGCCGTACCCTTCGACGACAGCTCCGTCCTGGTTGTCGGGCCCGAGTCCGTCGTACAGGTGGCACCGACGGGAGTCGTCTCCCCCGCCGGAAGGCTCCCCTTCCGGCCGTCGGTCATCGCACCGGCCCCCGACGGCTCGCGGTCGGTCCTGTTCTTGGGCCGCGAGGACGGTGCCGCCTGGTCCGCGTGGCGGTGGGGCGAAGGAGCGGGACTCGTCGGCCCGCTGTACGTGCTGCCCGCACTGCACCCCCGCGGCGGCGGCTGGCTGGACCCGGGAGCACGCCGGTACGCACTGAACGTACGGTCGGCGGAGGGGCAGACCACATCCCCGGCAGTCCTCGACGTCGAGACGGGCGCCCTGTCGAGGCTGCCGCTCGTCGCCCCCAGTGACCACGACCTGGTGTGGCACACGGCACCCCGTGCCGGTGAGGTGCTCCTGGTGACGAACCGGGAAGGACGGCGCGAACTGTGCCTGCACGGACCCCACGGCTCCCGGGCCTTGAGGTCCCCGCACCAGATGGAGGGCACGGTGGTTCCGCTCGCGCTGCACCCGTGCGGCGACCTGGTCCTGCTCAACGAGAGCGACGGCCTGCGCCAGCGGCTGGCTGTTCTGGACACCCGTCAGGACACCGTGCTCCGGCTGCCGGACCCACCCGAGTGTGCCATCGGTGCGGCGGCCTGGGCGGAACAGTCCCCGGAATCCACCGCCGTATGGGCCCTGGCCGTCGGCCCTGGACTGCCACCACGGATGCTCGGCGCGACCGTCGCTCCTAGCGGGAGGGCCTCCGGATGGAGGGAACTCAGGGACGGCACCGAAGCGGGCGAGCACACCGGCTGGGCACCTGGCCGGTTGGAGAGGCTGCCGGGCAGCGACGGCGACATCGAGGTCGTGGTGTGCGGGCACGAGGACTGGCGCAGTGCTCCGCAGGTCGCCATCGCCCTGCACGGGGGCCCCGCGGACCAGTGGTCGTTGAAGTTCTCGCAGCTCTTCCAGCTCTTCGCCGCACACGGCATCACCGTGATCGCCCCCAACCCTCGCGGCAGCACGGGATACGGCGATCGGTTCCAGCGAGCGATCGTCGGCGCCTGGGGAGGCCCGGACCTGGCTGACGTCGTTGCTCTCTCCCGCCACGTACATGCCCAACGTGGCGCGGAGCGGCCGCTGCTGCTGTATGGGGCGAGCTACGGCGCCTTCCTGGCCCTGCTCGCGACCGCGGCGGTCCCCGCTCTGTGGGCCCGGACGTTGGCCGTGTCCCCCATGCTCAGCGCGGACCGGCTCTACCTGGAAGCCAAGGATTCGGTGCGCGCCATGATCGACCGGCTCGGCGGGCGTACCGTCCTGGCCGACGCCCACGGCCCACGCGACATGCTGAGCCGAGCATCACGCCTCACCACTCCACTCGCTCTGATCCACGGACAGAACGACACCGTGATCCCGCCGAGTCACTCCCGGCGGCTCGTCGCGGAACTCGAACGTCTCGGCCGTACGCGCGGCGTCGACTTCCACCACTTGGAGGTCGCAGGCGCCGGGCACAGTCCGCTCGACGGTTCGGCCGAGCTGCACCGAACCGCGGCCCAGTACCTGGCCTTCGGCATCTGGCCCGCGTGATCCGCCACCCATGGAACGGAAGGAGGTGAACACATGTCGATCTCGATCGAGGACCTCCAGGAGCTGGAGGCGACCGAGGAGGGTCTTGGCTGCCCGATCCTGGGTTCCTGCTGCAGCGGCGGCATTCCGACGATCTTCACGTGCTTCGGTTGCACATTCACTTGGTGACGGCACATCAGCCGCACTCATCCGCACACACCACTGAGGGGTACCCCTTGTCCCTATCCGTTCAGGACCTTCAGGAACTGCCCGCCACTGA
The DNA here is from genome assembly GCF_042740445.1 of Streptomyces sp. NPDC059003. NCBI lineage: Bacteria > Bacillati > Actinomycetota > Actinomycetes > Kitasatosporales > Streptomycetaceae > Streptomyces > Streptomyces sp. NPDC059003. The sequence goes on from NZ_JBHYJH010000081.1 coordinate 12,590, forward strand.
AGAGACTGCGCTCGCGGGCGACTGCTGCTGGAACAGCGTGTTCGACGGCTGCCAGTTCTTCTCGCTCACCGTCTCCAGCTGCCACAGCTGCACCAACACCGGCAGCTGATCCACCAGAACTCACCTCGACTTCGAAGGAGAAGCAATGAGTACGGACGTCGCGGCCCTGCAGCGTATGCAGAGCACCGAGAACGAGCTGACGCCTCCGGGGTGCTGCGCCCTCGCGTCCCTCTTCACCTGCCCCTACCGCACCTTCGACTAGGGCGGTGAGACGGTGGCCGCCCCGGGCTCTTCCGAGGCGGCCACCCGTCCGCCACCACTACCACGGAAGGAATCAGCCCACGTGCCGTCCCACGAGCGCCTGCTGACCGACACTCTGCGAGCGACGCGCGGCTGGATCGCGTTGTACGCGGCCTCCTCAGTCGCTTCCGCAGCGACCGCCCTGCTGATTCCGGTCACCCTCGCCACCGCGGCCGACGCGGTCCTCACCCGGTCCTCGGGGGCCATGCCCCTGGTCCTCATGGCCGCTCTGACCGCCGCAGCGGCCCTGGCCACGGCCACGGGCGAGATCGCCGAGGTCAAGGCGTCGAGCGGGGCGACGGCCCACCTGCGACATCGGCTGCTGCGGCACGTACTCGCGTGGGATCTGCGCGGACAGCGCCTCTTCCCGACCGGGGACCTCCTCAGCAGGCTCCTCCAGAGCACCGCGGAAAGCGCCCGGCTCGTGCCCGCTGTCGGCGGCGGTCTCGTGTCCGCCCTGACCTCGCTGGGCGGGGTCGTGGCGCTCTTCCTGATCGATCCCGCCACCGGGCTGACCTTCCTGTGCGGCGCCCCGGCGATCTGGCTGATCGCCAAGGCCTTCTTCCGGCGCAGCACCGCGCTCACCGAGGACTACCAGCGCGTGCACGGGGAACTCGCCACACGCTTCCAAGGCGCAATCCGCGGCCACCTCACCATCCGTGCGGCGGCTTCGGCCGACCGAGAGGCGGCCCGGATCCTCGCGCCGATGCCCCGCCTCCGGGCGTGCGGCCTCGCGTTCTTCCACGCGCAGCGATCCGCCGGGTGGCAGGTGTCCCTGATCGCCCCGGTCCTCCAGGTCGGAGTGCTGGCCACCGCTGGATACGGAGTGTCGGCCGGTCGCGTGTCGCCTGGAGGACTCGTGGCTGTTTCGGGGTACCTCACCCTGGCCTACGGCCTCTTCCAGCAGATCAGCGTCCTCGCGAGCCTCGGACAGGTGCACGGATCCGCTCGCAGGCTGCACGAGGTGTTCGCGGTCCCTGCCGCTGCCCGCGCCAACGCCGGCGTCCCGCCCGGGCCGGCGGCTCTGCGCCTGAGCGGTGTCCATGTCAGCGACGGCGGACAGCCCGCACTCGACGGCGTCGACCTCGACGTTCCCGCCGGCGGCTGTGTGGCGGTGGTGGGGGCTTCCGGCGCCGGGAAGAGCACGCTGGCCGCTGTCGCCGGAGGCCTGTTGCGCCCCGATGCGGGGACCGTCGCCCTCAACGGCGTCGATATGGCCGAGGTCGCACCCGACGTCCTGGGCAGCGAGGTCGCGTACGCCTTCGAACATCCCGAACTCCTCGGCACCACCGTGCGTGACGCCATCGGCTACGGCGGTCGCCCGGTCGGTGAAGCGAGCATCGCCGCCGCGCTTCAGCACAGTGCCGCCGCCGATTTCGTGGCCAGGCTCCCGTTGCGCCTGGACACGCCGCTCGCCGGGCTGAGGCTTTCCGGTGGTGAGTTCCAACGGCTCGGTCTCGCACGCGCGTTCAGCCGGGACGCCCGGTTGCTCATCCTGGACGACGCCACCTCCAGCGTCGATACGATGACCGAACAGCTCATCGCCAAGGCCTTGCACACCCAGCGTGTGACGCGACTGGTCGTGACCCATCGGGAGGCTACGGCGGCACGCGCCGACCTCGTCCTCTGGCTTGAGCACGGCACTGTCGCGGGGTTCGGGCCCCATAGGGAGCTGCTGAAGCTGCCCGGCTACGCGGCGCTCTACGCACGCGAGGCCAACCGTTGCCAGACCGAGGCGGCGACTTCATGACGTCCACGCAACAGCTGACGGCGTGGAAACTCGTCCGTCCGGCCCTCACCGCCGAACGCGGGGCCCTGGCCCGCATCGTCGGCTGGTCGCTCCTGGAAGCCGTCCCCGTGCTGCTGTCCGGACACCTCATCGCCCAGGCGGTGGACCGCGGGTTCCTCGCCGACGCACCGGGGACCGGACTCCTGATCCTGTGCTGTTACGCGTTCGCCCTGATCTTGGGATCCCTCGGGACACGCCAGCTCATGCCGTCGCTGGCACGGGTCACCGAGTCCATCCGCGACCGCCTGGTCACCCATGTGGTGACAACGGCCATGCTCCAGTCGCAACACGGCATCGCGCCGGACTCCAGCGAGGTCGCCCGCACCACCCGCCAGACCGAGTCGGCGCGTCAGATCACGGCAGGCCTGCTGATGAGCGCCCGCACCGTGGTGTTCTCGTCGGCGGCTGTGGCCCTGGGACTGAGCACCATCGCTCCGCTGATCGCCGTCGTCTGCCTCGTCTGTCTGCTGCTCGCCGGGGCACTCCTCGTCAACGTCTCTCGCCGACTGCGAAGGCGGTACGGTCACTTCCTGGCCTGCGAGGAAGAGCTCGCCGAGCACAGTGGCCGGGTGCTTGAAGCACTGCGCGACATCGCCGCGTGCGGTGCCTCCGTCAGGGCCGCGCGGGACGTCGGCCGCGTCGTGGACAAGCAGGCCGCCGCCTCCGTGGCCACCGCCTGGGCGGGATCCGGACGTATCGCCGTCATCATCGTCGGCGCACGACTTCCGCTGCTGGTGACCCTGCTCCTGGCCCCCCGGCTCGTGGCATCGGGAAGTGCCACGCCGGGCACGATTCTGGGGGCGCTCACCTACCTGGTCACCGGCCTTGAACCAGCGCTGCGCTCGATCATCCTCACGGTGGGCAACATGGGCGTCCAACTGCACGTTCTCCTCCTCTCGTTGGCCAAGCGCGCGGTTCCTCCCCCACCACCGCCCGGCCGCTCCCACACCGTGGGTGCGACCAGCCTCAGCCTGCACCACGTCACGTTCTCTTACGGCCCACACGCCGCACCCGTGGTGGTGGACCTCAGCCTGCGCATCGAGGCCGGAGAGCATGTCGCGATCGCCGGTCCGAGCGGCGCCGGGAAGTCCACCCTCGCCCGCCTCCTGGCCGGTTTGGAGACACCTGACTCCGGTGAGGTCCGACTGGGCGAGCGCGGTCTGCCACAGTTCGCCCCGTCCGTTCTCCGGTCAACAATGGCTCTCATTCCGCAGGAGTCGTACGTGTTCGCCGGAACCGTGCGAGAGAACCTCTGCTACCTGCGACCGAGCTCCCAACCGGCCACCCCCGCCGAATTGGAGCACGCCATCACGCTGTTCGACCTGGAGGAAACCGTCACCCGTGCCGGAGGAGTCGACGGTGTCATCGAACAGCCCCTGTCCCTCCCTCAAGGGCAGCGGCAGCTGATCGTCCTCGCCCGGGCGTACCTCTCGGGGGCACGCGTGCTCATCCTCGACGAGGCGACCTGTCACCTGGACGCGTCCCACGAGGCCCGCGCCGAGGAGGCGCTGATGAACCGCCCGAACACCACGTTGATCGTGATAGCCCACAGAACCAGCTCCGTCGGACGAGCCCGGAAAGTCGTCGTGGTCGGTGCAGAAGACAGGCGGGCGGCACGGTGAGTGAGCGGGTGGGCGGCGGCCGAGGGAAAAGCCCGACCGGCGCGTGAGGACGAGGCCACAGGCCGATCACCCGCCCAGGACCCAGGACGCCCGCGTCAGGAAACGTCTGCGAGTGCCAGCTCGTGCAGCTGGTCCGGCGGCCCGGGCCGCGCGTAATACCAGCCCTGAGCGGTATCGCAGCCGAGCTCCCGCAACTGGTCGGCCTGCGTCCCGGTCTCCACGCCCTCCACCGTCACGGCCAGGTCCAGGCTGTGCGCGAGGGACACGATGCCCTCGACGATCTTCAGGTCGACCGGGTCGACGGGGTAGTGCTGCATGCCCTGCGTGAAGGCACGGTCGAGCTTCAGGACGCTGACGGGAAGGCGCCGCAGGTTCGCCAGGTTCGAGTACCCCGTGCCGAAGTCGTCGAGTGCGATGTCCACACCCATCTCGGCGAGCCGTCTCAGCGGCTTGAGCAGATCCTCGTCGGCACCGATCAGCGCGGACTCGGTGACTTCCAGGCACAGCGCGCCCGGCGCGAGGCCCGCGTTCTCCAGGATCTCGACGGTGTCGGCGACCAGGCGGGGGTGGGTGAGCTGGCACGGGGACAGGTTCACGTTCACGCGCAGCGGGCCCGCGTCGGCGTGCCGCGCCTCCCAGGTGCGGGCCTGGCGCACGGACTCCTCGAGGACCCAGCGCCCGAGCGGCACGATCAGACCGGTGTGCTCGGCGAGCGGAATGAAACGGTCCGGGCTGATCACGCCGTGCTGCGGGTGCAGCCAGCGCACCAGGGCCTCCGCGCCGCGCACGCTGCCGTCGCCGAGGTGCACGAGCGGCTGGTACTCGATGAAGAACTCGCCGCGCTCCAGGGCGAGGGGCAGCGCCGTGGTCAGGCCGTGCCGGGTGATCGCGCGGGCGTCGGCCTCCGGATCGGCCAGCTCGTAGCGGTTGCCGCCCGCGTGCTTGGCGCGGTACATCGTGATGTCGGCGCTGCGCAGCACCTCCGCTGCGCCGCGCTCGGCGGCCGGGCCCTCGACGATGCCGATGGAGCCGCGCACGGTCAGCTCGCGCCCTTCGACGCGGATCGGGGTGGCGAGCGCGTTCATGATGCGCCCGGCGAGCTCGTCGACCTCCCGCTCCGTGTCCGGTCCCGTGGTCAGGGCCACGAACTCGTCGCCGCCGAGCCGCGCGACCATCTCGCCGGGCGCCGTCGCGCACGCCTGGAGACGGTCGGCGACCTCCACGAGCAGCCGGTCGCCCGCCGCGTGCCCGAGGCTGTCGTTGACGGTCTTGAAGCCGTCGAGGTCCAGATAGCAGAGCCCGAACCGGGCGTTCGCGCCCGCCGAGAGGGCCTTCTCCAGGCGCTCGAAGAACAGCGTCCTGTTGGGCAGTCCGGTGAGCGCGTCGTGCGTCGCCTCGTAGCGCAGGCGCAGGTTCAGGAGTCTGCGCTCGGTGGTGTCCTCGATCAGGGCCAGCTGGTACTGCGGCACTCCGTCGGCGTCGCGCAGCAGGGACACCGTCAGATTGGTCCACAGCACGGTGCCGTCGGGGCGGTAGAAGGCCTTCTCCACGCGGTAGTGCTCGCGCTCGCCGCGCACCAGCTCCTCGTAGAGCTTCCACATGTGCGGCGAGTCGTCGGGGTGCGTCCAGTCCACCACGTTGTGCCCGCGCAGCTGCCGTTCGAGGCCGCCGAACATCCGCACCAGGGCGTCGTTGACCTCCAGGACGGTGCCTTCGAGGTCGGCGATGCCGATGCCGATCGCGGCGCCGTGGAACACCGCGCGGAAGCGTGCCTCGCTCGCGTGCAGGGCCTCGGCGACGGTGCCGCGCGCGTCGAGGGCCGCCCGCGATATGGCCTCCTGCTCGGCGAGGGTCCGCTCGCGCAGGGCCCGCGCGAAGCCCGCGGCGACCGCGTGCTGGATGCGGGCGCTGCGGGCCCGCAGCTCCTCGCGCTCCCCGGTCCCGCTGTCCGCCCCGCAGTACAGGACGAGGTAGGCGTCGACGACGTCGAGCGTGCGGCTGAGCGCCTCCGGCTCCGTGCAGTGCGTCTCGACCAGGGCGGCGCCGACCGCCTCACTGTCGGCCGCGCGGAAGGCCCGCTCCTCCAGGGCGTCCCGCAACCGCCGGGCGAGCGGCTCAAGTTGGCGCTCGAACTCGGGCCGGGTCAGCGACGTGGCGGTCACCGGGAACACCGCGCGGCTCCAGATCGTGGCGAACCTGCGCAGTCTGTCCTCCGGCCCGTCCGGTTCCGCGCTCAACGCTTGCGTCCCACGCCGGCCAACCCGGAGAAGGACCACGGGTCCTCCTCCAGGAGCTCCGTGTCGGCCCGCCACTGCGGCATCGGCACGAGGCCGGGTTCCACCATGTCGTATCCCTCGAAGAACCGCGCGATCTCTGCACGCGATCGCATGATCAATGGATTGCGGATGTCCTTGTACACGCCGACGGCCCCTTCGGCCTGCTCCTCGGGGACCGGTATCCCTTCGTACGAGACATGAGTCAGGGCGATCACGCTGCCGGGGGCACATGCGTCCCGCAGCACACCGACCGCCGCGTACGGATCGTACGCGTCCTCGACGAAGTGGAGTATGGCCACCAGCAAAAGCGCCACCGGCCGCTCGGTGTCGAACAGGCCCTTCGCCTCGGAACTGCCCAGGATGTCCCTTGGTTTGCGCAGGTCGGCGTAGACGACGGCGGCCCGCTCGTCGCCGTCGACGACCGTACGGGTGTGAGCCACGGCGACCGGGTCGTGGTCCACGTACAGCACGCGCGCCTCGGCGTACGCGCCCCGGGCCGTCTCGTGCACCGTCCCGAAAGAGGGCATTCCGCAACCGATGTCAAGGAACTGGGTGATGCCCTCGTCGGCGGCGAAACGCACAGCTCGGCGCATGAAGGCACGATTCGCCTGAGCGATCTTGGGCAGCCCCGGCAGGAATTCCATCGCCCTGCGGGCCGCGGCCCGGTCCGCCTCGAAGTTGTGCGCGCCCCCCAGGTAGCGGTCATTGATCCGGGCCACGCTCGGCATCGTGATGTCGATGCCGGGCGGGGCCCAGGCGGAACGCTCCATCAACACTCCAAGGCTTGGGGGGCGGACACAGGCCAGCCGGTGTTCGAAGGTGAGGCTACTGATCGTCAGCCAGAGGAGCGAGTCAAACCGGAAATTGGCCGTCCGTTCTCGGTCACTGCCCTTGGCAAGTGCCGTGCTCAGCACAGAGAACCGGTCCATTCCCTCCGTTTGGTACGGAAAGAACGGACCGGTCGGCCGTGCGCGCGCCGGATGCCCTATTTCGCGGCACCCGCCGGCTTGCCGTTCGGGGCGGCGGCGAACCACGTGCCGCCCACGCCCTGCCCGTTGGTGTCGCCGGGCTTCTTGTCACCGGCGAAGGTGTACAGGGGCCAGCAGTCGATCGTCTGCTGCTTGAGCCCGTCGGGCCGGTTGAAGGTGACGAACCCCTTCTTCAGGATGCCCTTGGTGTCGTTCTTGGCGACGGGCTTCACGACCGGCCACTTCTCCAGGCAGGCGCCGGTGCAGGCGGACTTCATCGGCCAGGCGGAGTCCTTGGTGAAGCGGTAGACCGTCATGCCGTTCCCGTCGACGACGATCTCGCCCAGCTCGGGGTCGTTGCGGGTGGAGAGCCCGGCCAGGTCGGCGGGGCGCGCCGCGCCGCCGGTGTCCGCGCCCGCCCCGGCGCCGCCGGGCGTGGCCTTCTTGCCGTCGGGCGCCGCGGCGTACCAGGTGCCGCCCACGCCCTGCCCCTTGGCGTCGCCGGGCCGCGCGTCCTTGGCGTACCGGTACATCGGCCAGCCGTCGATGGTCAGCTGCTTGGTGCCGTCGGAGCGGGTGACCTCGCCGAGCAGCGACTTGTCGACGCCGGGCGCGGCCTTGGCGCCGTCGGCGGCCACCACCGGCCAGGCGGTCTCGCAGGCGCCGTCGCAGTTCGACTTGGGCGGCTGCGCGGTGTCCTTGTCGAACCGGTAGAGCGTGAAGCCCGCGCTGTCCGTGACGACCTTGCCGAGCTTCTTGCTGTCCCAGACGGCCAGCTGCCCGGCGGACTTCGCCTTGCCCGCGCTGCCCTCGGCGTCCCCGGAGTCGGAGCCGTACCCGTTGCCCGAGCCGTATCCGTCACCGGCGCCGTCCTTGGCGGGGGCCTCATTGCCGACGTTCTGCCCCTTCGGGGACTGCTCGCCCTTGTCCTGGCCGCACGCCGTCGTCAGCGCCAGCATGGCCGCAGCTGTCGCTACGAGCGAGGCGCTCCGCCAGGCCCGGGGGGAACCGCCTGTTACGTGCCGCATCTCTAACTCCCGCTGTCTGCTCGGCTGTTGCGACGTCCACTTGCGTCACACATGGCCCTAGGTACGGGTGCGACGGGCCGGTGCGTTCAACGCGACGGCAAGATTCTTTACGGCGCGCCGTCGGGCGGGCCCGCCGGGCGGGGCGCCGGACGGGACGCCGGGCGAGCGTGCAGGACGGGACGCCGGGCGGGCGGGCGTGCAGGACGGGACGCCGGGCGGGCGTGCAGAATGAGCGTGCCGTACGGCCCGGGTGGCGCGGACCGTCCGGGCGCGCCCGGACGAGCGGCGCTCGCGCCCGCCGGGTCGCGCGAACCCGCGTGCGTCCGCTCCCACCTTCGGACGATTGCGCTCCCGATCTCTCGCGCGCGGGTGGCGTACGCCTCCATGATCTGCGTCGTGCCCGCATCCTCCAGGGGTTGGTACGCCCCTGTCACACGCGCTTTCGCGCTCATCACACTGGCTCTGCTCGCGGCCGCCCCGACGGACTCGACCGCGGTCCCGGCCGACGCCTGCGCGTCCTTCTCCGCCGGGCGCGCGACGGCGACCGCGGACGGCGGCGACTGCTCGCCGTCCCCGACACCGCCCAAGCCGACACCGACGAAGCCGCCCGAGCCGACCGTGCCGCCGAAGCCCACCTGCACGCCGACACCCACACCCACACCCACACCCACGCCGACCCCCTCACCGACACCCACGCCGACCCCCACCCCCTCACCCACCATCACACCGCCCCCGGAACCGACCCCGCCCCCCAGGCCCACACCCACACCTCCACCCCCGCCCCCACCAGCACCGAAGCCCCCACCACCCCGGCCCACCCCGCCACCACGGGTCGCCCCCGTACCCCCTCCCCCGCCGTCCCTCACCCCGCCACCGCCCCCGCGCCCCGCGCCCGCCCCCACGCCGAAGCCCAAGCCCAAGCCCAAGCGGCCGACCGCGTCGGCCGCGCCCGTGGCCTACCCCGCGTACGACACGCCGCCGCGCAAGCGGCCGCCCCGCGGCGGGCCGTCCCTGGTCTCGCTCACCCTGCTCATCACCGCACCCGCGGTGTTCGCCGTCGCCGCGCTGCGACCGCGCTGACCGCCGGAGGAACCCTTGTCGGAATGGCTTGTTCTCGCCCTCGCGATGGCCGCCGCGTGCGGCGTCGTCCTGCTGATCACCGTGCTGTGGCACTGGCGAACCCCCGCAGACTATGACTCATCGGAAACTCCGGACGTCATGGAGTACATGACGATGATGATCGGCGTGGTGTACGCGATCGTCCTCGGGCTCGCCATCGCCGGGGTGTGGGAGGCCCGCAGCGCGGCCCAGGACCACGTGCGTGCCGAGGCCCAGGCCCTGCACGAGGTGTACGAACGGGTCCGGGTCTACCCCGACGACACGCGTAACCGCATCCGCGACGACGTAAGGGCGTATGTCGGCCATGTCGTGACCACCGAGTGGGACCACATGTCGGACAACGGCGAACTCACCGCCAAGGGCAACGCGTTGCTCGCCACCCTGCGCCACGACGTCACCGACTACGAACCGAAGACCGACTTCCAGGCCCAGCAGTACCAGCCCCTCGTCGACCAGGTCGCCCTCGCCGACGACGCGCGCGGCGCCCGCGGCGACAGCGCGGAGGCCACCATGCCCGGCGTCGTCTGGTTCGGCCTCATCACCGGCGGCCTGGTCACCGTCGGCCTCATCTTCGCCCTCCAGATCCGCCGCACCTGCCGCGAACTCATCCTGGCGGGCCTCTTCTCCGCACTGATCGCCTTCCTCCTCTTCCTCATCTGGGACTTCGACGCCCCCTACAGCCGGGGCATCGCGGCGACGGCGGAGCCGTTCAACGCGCTGTTCCCGGGGATCGGCGGCTAGCCGAGGACCCGGCGGGGCGCGCAGCGCCGTGGGTGGCGGGTCGTCAGGACGGGGGTGGCCAGGGCGCGGCCCGCGCCCGACAGTTCGTAGTAGCGCCGGGGCGGGCGGCCGGGGTGCGGGCCGGTCTCCGTGCGGCTCGTCAGCCAGCCCTGCGCGGCCAGCCGGTCGAGGATCGGGTAGACCGTGCCGGAGCCGAGCCCGGCCTCCTCGCAGATCCTCAGTCCCCAGGCGGGGTCGTCCGGCCGGGACTCCAGGAGCACCTTGAGGACCTTGAGCGTGGGGCGGGTCAATCGGATCCGTGCCATGCCGCAAGGGAAGCGGGCGCGTCGGACGCGTGTCGACCGCGACGCGTCAGCGTCACGAGCGCCAGCGAGCTCTCGAACGCCCGACCACGGCGCCCGGCCCGCCGACGGGTGACCCACGTCGAGTGATCTACGTCGAGTGATCTACGACGGGTGATCTACGGCGGATCTACGACGGCCGTACGGCCACCGCGTCCACCTCGAACAGCATCCCGGGCAGGGCGAGGGAGGCGACGCCGCTCAGCGTCTGGGCCGGGAGGCGGTCGCCGAAGCGGGCGGCCACCTCCTTGCCGACGGCCTCCAGCTTGGCGAGGTCGTGGTCGACGATGAAGGTGCCGAGCCGGACCACGTGCTCGTACCCGAGGCCGACGCCCTCCAGGGCCGACCGCAGCCGGTCGAAGGCCAGCTCCACCTGGGCGGCGAAGTCACCGGGCACGGGGGCGCCGGTGTCGTCGGACGCGTACTGGCCCGCGATGAAGACGAGTTCGCCGGGCGCCGACACGCTGTGGCTGTAGCCGAACGGCGTGGGGTCGTGCAGGGCCGGCGGGTTGGTGATGGTGCGCTGATCGTTCGTCATGCCTGGTCGAACCGCGCGTGCGGGCCGGTTCATTCCGTCGACGCACACGCATCTTCCACCGACGCGGGCCGATGTTCCGTCACCGCGGGCACGGTGGGGCCCGCCCCCGCCGCCTCCACCAGCGTCTGCCCCGCCCGCGTACGCGCGTACAGGACGTGGCGGCCCGCGCGGTGGGCGCTCGCCAGGCCCGCCGTGCGCAGGGCGGTGAGGTGCTGGGAGACGCCGCCGGGGGTGAGGCCGGTGCGGCGGGCGAGGTCGGTGGTCGAGGTGGGGACGGCCAGTTCGGCGAGGAGTCTCGCGCGTGAGCGGCCGACGACTCCGGCCAGCGCTTCGGGGACCGTCACCGGGCGGGACTGCCAGAGCGTGCCGACGCCGCGCGGCGGATAGCGCAGGGAGGGCTGCCAGGGCTCGTTGAGGATCGAGAACACCCGCGGCCACACGAAGGCGGACGGCACGAGCAGCAGACCCCGGCCGTCGAGCCGCCGGGAGCCGCGGGCGATGCGGTGCTCCAGGTGCAAGGTGCCCGCCGCCCAGGTGACCTGCGGGTCGAGGTCCGCGAACAGGTGCTGGGTGCCGCCCTCGACCAGTCGGCTCGCCCGGTAGCGGATGTCGCTCTCCAGGAGGGCGAGGACGCGCGACCAGTACGGGGCGAGGGCCAGCTCCCAGTACGCCTCGATCAGCTCCGCAAGGCGCCCGAGCTCCGTCGCCGGGTCGGCGCGCAGGGCCGCCATGCGCGCGGGCGGCACCTCGGCCGTGGTCCACAGCTGCGCCAGAGGCGTGGCCCGCAGGGTCGCGAGCTCCACGGCGAGCGAGGGCAGCGGCGTCGTGGGCGGCGGACACATGAACCCCGGGACCCAGCCCGCCCACGGCGACCGCGTCGGCAGGGGGACGAGGTCGAAGAGCGGCGCCAGGTCGACGTCCGCGGCGGCGAGGCGCGGGCGCACCTGGTCCACCCACGCGCGGTGCAGGCCCTGTTCGTCCGCGCCGCGCAGCACGCGCACGCTGGCCACGACCTCCCACAGCGGGGACAGGGCGAAGCGCGTACGGGCCACGTCCTCCGTGGTGAACTCGATCTCGATCATTCAGCTCAGGCTAAATCAGTAGGCCGGGCCCGTGCCGTCGCGCACCGTACCGCGCATGACCTCAAGACCCGGCTCCTCCCCTTGGCGGCTGCGCGACTTCCGGGCGCTCTTCGCGGCCGGCGCGCTCAGCCATCTCGGCTCCAACATCGGGTACGTGGCGATCCCGCTGCTCGCCGTCACCGTGCTCGACGCGAGCCCCGGCCAGGCGGGCGCCCTCGCCGCGCTGTCCACCGCGGCCTTCCTCCTGATCTCCCTGCCCGCGGGCGCCTGGGTGGACCGGCTGCCCGCGCGCCGGGTCCTCGTGGCCGCCGACGCCGCCCGCGCCGTGCTGTTCGCCTCGGTCCCGGTGGCGTGGTGGCTGGACGCGCTGTCGCTGCCGCAGTTGTACGCGGTGGTCCTCCTGAACGGCTGCGCCACCGTGTTCTTCGACGTCGGCTCGCAGAGCGCCCTGCCGGACCTGGTGGGCCGGGACCGCCTGATCCCGGCGAACACCGCGATCGTGAGCCTGATGGCGGGCGCCAACATCGCCGGGCGCGGCGCGGGTGGCTTCCTGGTCCAACTGGCCACCGCTCCCCTGGCGATCGCGGGCGGCGCGGTCGCCTACCTCGCCTCCGCGCTCGGCCTCACCGGCGTCGGCCGACGGCGGGCGCCCGCCGCGGCACCGGCTGCCCGCGGACGCCTGCGGGCGGAGGTCGCGGAGGGGTTGCGGCATGTCTTCGGCAGCCGTGAGCTGCGCGCGCTCGCGCTCACCGCCACGTTCGCCAACCTGGGCGCGCAGCTGGTGAACTCGATGCTGCCGGTGCTCTTCGCCCGCGAACTCGGCCTGTCCGCCGGGGTGCTCGGCCTGTACTGGGCGGCGGGCGGCCTCGGCCTGCTGCTCGGCGCGGCCTGCGCGCGGCGCCTCGCGGCCCGCGTCGGCCACGGCCGTGCCCTGGCGCACGCCGGCCTGTGGTGCGCCCCGGCCGGGCTCGCCGTGGCCCTGGTCGGGGACGGGCCGTGGCTGTGGGTGGCGGGCGCGGGCTGGCTCGTCGCCATGGCCAAGACGGGGATCGACAACGTCCTGGGCGTCACCCTGCGCCAGCAGTTGACGCCCGATCCGCTCCTCGGCCGCATGAACGCCACTTTCCGGTTCCTGTTGAGCGGCGCGCTCACCATCGGCTCGGTGCTCGGCGGCGTCATCGGCGAGACGGCGGGCGTCCGCGCGGCGGTGTGGACGGGCGCGGTGTGCCTGGCGTGCGCGTTCGTGCCGGTCTTCTGCTCTCCTGTGCGGGCGCTGCGGGACCTTCCGGCCGCCGCCGCGACGGCCCGGTCGGCGGCGGCAACGCCCCGCTCACACACATGAGTTCAGGCGACCGTCGCCTTCCCCACGACGCCCTCGACCGCGCGCGGCGTCCGCCACGTACCCTGCTTTTGCTGAGCCCAGCGGACGGCGAGGGGCGCCGCCAGGCCCGTCAGGGCGAACAGCGCTCCCACGACGTACCAGCCGGGGCGGCCCCAGGTGACGCAGAGCGAGATCAGCAGGCCGGGGCCGACGGCTTCGGCCAGGCCCGCGCCGAGGCCGAACACGCCCAGGTACTGGCCGGTGGCGTGGTCGGGGGCGAGGGCGAAGGACACCTCGAAGCCCGCGGCGGAGTGCCACAGTTCACCGACCGTGTGGATGACCACCGCGCCCATGAGGAGCGTCACCGCCGCCCAGGCCGGCAGGCCCGCCGACAGCGAGATCAGCGCGCAGGAGAGCAGGAAGGCCACGCCGGAGCGGCGGTAGGCGCGGCCGCCCGCCGCGGGGGAATCGACGCTGCGGCTGGCGCGTACCTGGAGCGCGATGACGAGGACCGTGTTGACGACGAGGGTGCCCGAGACGAGCCAGCGCGGCGCGGTGGTGGCCGCCACCAGCCAGAGCGGGATGGCCAGGGTGAGGACCTTGAACTGGATGGCCATGATGCCGTCGAGGGCGGTGAGCAGGAGGTAGGGCCGGTCACGCAGGGCGAGCCAGCGCGGGCCCCGGGCGGCGGGCGCGGGGGCGACCGGTGGCAGCAGGACCAGGATCGCCGCGGCCGCCGCGAAGGCGAACGCGTTGCCGACGACGAGGAGTTGGTACGCGGTGAGCGTGTCGACCTGGACGGCCCACCCGGCGAGCAGGGCGCCGAGGGAGATGCCGACGTTGGTCACGGCACGGAGGTAGGCGCGGAACCGCTGGGGCCGGTCTCCTCCGTAGTGCCGGATGAGCGGGCTGCGCGCGGCGAGGCCCGCCGCCTTGGCGCCGGTGGCCGTGCCGACGGCGAGGACGAACGGCCAGAAGCTGTCCGCCAGGACGAACGCGGCCGTGGCCAGGGCCTGGACGACGAGCGTGGCCGCGTACACCCCGCGTGCTCCGCGTCTGTCCGCGAGGTGGCCGACGGCGATGCCGACGGCCAGCGAGACGACACCGGCGATGCCGAGTCCGAGTCCCACCTGGCTCGCGGGAAGGTGCACCGCCTGGGTGAAGTACAGGACCCCGGCGGTGAGGTAGAGGCCGCTGCCCACGGTGTAGACGAAGTTCGACGCGGCGATGACGCGCTGCGGTCCGGGGTCCGGCAGCAGGTGAGGCATGGCGTGGCTCCGTATCTGGGGCGGTTCGGCGAGGCGGGGGTCAGGGAGTCCGGGCAGCCGGAGTTCCAGCGGTACGGGGCGGGCGCTCCGTGCGCACCGAGACCGCGAGGGCGACCGTGGTCAGCGCGGCCAGAAGCGCCCAGGCCGGGGTGAAGCTGTCGGTGAACCCGAGCCAGACGAACAGGCAGCAGGCCGCCACCGGGGAGCGCCCCGCGGGCGTGATCAGCGCCACCGTCCCCGCGATCACGGCGACCATGCAGGTCATGACGGTGGCGTAGCGCCCGCAGCCGCGGTCGCTCCAGGCCGCGAGGCAGATACGGCCAACGACTCCGGCCCCTTGCGCCCCGACGAGGACGAGGGCGGCGGTTCGCGGAGCATGCGGAGCCGGGCGCCGGGCTGTGACGTGAGCGGTACGCGTGAAGGGCCGGGCGACGGACCTGCGGACGGCACGCCGTCCCGGGAAGCGGTGGGCGGCCGCCGGTAGCCGCCCATGAAGACGACGGCTCCGAGCAGCGCGACGAGTCCCCCGGCCACCGGGGTCGACCGCCAGCCGAACGCCCCGGCGAGGACGGGCAGTACGGCCGAGGCGAGCGCGGCCCCGAGGGGCAGGCCCGCCTGGCGGATGCCCATCGCGAGGCCCCGCTGGGACGCGCCGAACCAGGACGCCACCGACTTGCTCCCGCCGGGCTGCACGGTGCCGTAGCCCGCGCCGACGACGAGCAGGACGAGGAGCAGGGACCCGTATCCCGGCGCGGCGCAGCCCAGGAGCAGGGCGAGGGCGACGACGCAGGCGCCGGTCCCGACGACCCACCGCTCGCCGTAGCGGTCGAGCAGTTCCCCGGCCACGAGCAGCCCGGCCAGCGGCACCAGCTGGGCCGCCGAGAGCAGCAGCCCCAACTGGGCGGCGCTCACCGGCCGCCCGTCCATGGCCCGAAGTCACGGTGCTTCATGCCGACCAACCTGCTGTAATAGGCTTATGCAGCTCAACCCTTACGGCATGGACGCGGTGAATCTGGCCGCCGACCTGGCCAACCGGCCCCCGGCGAGCGCCGATGAGCTCGCGGACCGCTGCCGCGCCGCGGGGCTCACCCTGGAAGGCCCGGTCACACCGGAGGACCTGGACCGCGCGCGGGCCGCCGTCCAGGCGTGGGAGAAGGTCGTCGACGCCACCGACGAGCACGAACGCGCCGGTCTGCTCAACGGCATGCTGGCGGCGAGCTCCGCCTACCCCCGCCTCACCGACCACGCGGGGGACGGCTGGCATCTGCACTTCCGCGACGACCGGCAGCCGCTCGGCTCCCTGCTGTTCGCGCTCATCTCCGTCGGCACCGCGCTCCATCTGGTGGGGCGCGGCATGCACCGGCTCAGGCGCTGCGCCGTGACCGAGTGCACCGCGATCTTCGCCGACACGTCCCGCACGGGGCGGCAGCGCTACTGCTGCCACCGCTGCGCCAACCGCGACGCGGTACGCCGCCACCGCGCGCGGACCGCGTCGTGAGGCGGGCGCCCCGCGCGTGACGTATGACTACCTGGCGTACCGCGCGAAGTCGTCCCGCTCGAAGAAGCCCGCGGCACGGGCGGCGCTGACGTACGTGTAGCGGCGCTCGCCGGCCTGGGCCGACGCGGCGGTGGGCGGCCCGCCTGCGGCGGCGTCGGTCGTGAGGGGCCAGTGGTAGCGGGCCGCCAGGGCCTTGAGGGTCGTCACGGCCCGCGGCAGGTGCTGCGCGGTGGCGACGGCGAGGACGTGGTGCAGGTCGTGGCTCTGGAACGCGGCGACCATGCCCATCGCGTTGCCCACGGTGTCGCGGGCCCGGTCGTCCGTGATGATCCGCCCGGCGGCCACGCCCTGCCGGACCAGCCAGTCGCGCATCACGTCGGCTTCGGCATGCTCGGTGCGCACGGCGGCGCCGCTCACCACGAGCCACGCGTCGGGGAAGCGGTCCGCCATCTCCTTGGCCTTCGTCAGGCGCGCGAGGAGGCCGGGGGTCGGCGTGCCGTCGGGGTGCGGGGACTCGCCGAACACCGCGATCGCGTCGGGGCGGGCGGTGGACGCCGGGGCCGCGCCGTAGGCCGCGTACTGGCTCGCGTCGGTGGTGCGGATGAAGCGGCGCAGGTCGCGGGCCGCGGCCGCCGACTGCTTGGTGAGCGCGGCCATGCGGCACTGGGCGTCGTCGCGGTTGCCGAGCGACCAGCGGATCAGGGTCGTGACCGCGAGGGCGTGGAGGTCGCCGGGCCGGCGGCGCAGGACCTGGTCGAGCTGGCCGAGGGCCTCGCCGTACGCGCTGTTCACGAGGTAGGCGTCGGCCTGGAGGCGGTACACGTCGAGGTCGTCGGGGGTTGCCCTGCGCTGGGCGTCGAGGGACGTGTACAGCTGGGTCCACTGCCAGCGGCGGTACGCGACCACGTCGTCGGCGAGGTTGGTGTGCCGCGCGTAGGAGCGGGCGTAGTGCGGGCGCATGTCGTCCATGGCCGCGCCGCGGCCGTCGGGCCTCGGGGCGGGCACGGGGAGCGGCGGGGACAGCGCGATCCCGCACTCGGCCGCACTCCGGAGCGGGGGTGCGGTGGCGTGCGGGGCTGCGGCGGGCGCGGCCGCGTGCCCCGTGGGGGCCGTGCCGGTGAGCAGGGAGACGGCCGCGAGGCCGGACGCGGCGACCGTACGGAAGCGGGCGCGCGGGAGCGGGGTCGGGGGCATGCGCAGTCCTTCGCGGGGCGGCGGGCGGATCCGGGCGCCGATCGGGCGGATCGGCTGCGGATCGGCGGCGATCGGGCGGATCGGACGCTGATGGTGCGAACCGCGTCCGCCCGCGTCCCGTCACGGCCGCCGCCGCAAGAGCCTCCGGATAGCGGTGCCCCGTGCGGCCCCCGCCGGGCAGGAGCGGCCCGGCCGAACGGGAGCCGTCCCGCCGAACGGAGGGCGATCCCGGCGAGAGGGGTAGGCCGGGCCGGGATCGCCCGTTCGGGAGGCATGGACGAAGATCCCGCCCGGCCGCGCGCGGGCCACCGGCGCAGGGGAAGTACCGGTGGCCCCGCCGCACGGATGCCCCCGCCGTCCCCCGTCCCACTCATCCGTACGGCATATGCGTCATGAAACCCTCATCGGCCACCGTCTGGGGAGTGTGTGCGCCGGGTCAGTCTGTGCGCTGCGAGCACACGGTGTGTGACCCGGACGGCCCCGCCCCGCGCGCCCCGGCCCCGCCCCGCGCTGCGGCCCGCTCCCGACCAGCGCAGTCTGGTCCTGACCGCGGTCACGGACCGCGGACACCGGCAGAACACCGGCACCCCGGCAGGGCACCGGGAGAACCGCCAGGACCGACAGAACCGGGAGAACCGGGAGACCGGGAGAAGAAGGAGGACGCGCGTGGAGCGGGTGGCGACGGCCGCGGGGCCGCTGGACTGGTCGCTGGTCGACGGGGCGGTGCCGGTGACGCTGCGGGTGCTCGGCGCGCTCGGTCTCGCGCTGCTGCTCCTCTCCCGCGACCGCCGCTGGTGGACGCTGCTCCTGCCGTGCGCGCTCGTCCTCTCCGGGCTGCTCGCGTTCCTGGTCCCGGTGGTCGTCGACGACTGGTGGCAGCCGTTCCCCGACAAGCTGCCGACGGACGTCGTGGTGTGGCTCGGCGTCGCGATCCTCGGCGTCTGCCTCGCCCTGTTCCGCCTGCCCACGCTGCGCTGGCGCGGCCGGGCGGGGGCGCTGGTCGCGGGCGCGCTCGTCGCGGTGCTCGGCCTGAACGAGGTCAACATCCACTACGACAACTATCCGACCCTGCGCACCATGCTCGGCCCCGAGGACACGGTCGGCCTCAAGGAGGCGGCCGGAAGGAAGGAGCCGCTGCTCCGGGTGGAGCGGGGCCAGGCGGTGTCCGAGGTGTGGAAGGCGCCGGCGGACCTGCCCGCCGAGGGCACCGTGTCCAAGGCGTCCATCCCGGGCACGAAGTCGCACTTCGACGCCCGGGACGCGTACGTCTATCTGCCGCCCGCCTACCAGGCCTCGCCCCGGCCGCCGCTGCCCGTCCTCGTCCTGATGGCCGGTCAGCCCGGCTCCCCCGCGGACTGGATCACCTCCGGGCAGCTGCCGGACCTGCTCGACGCCTTCGCCGCCGAGCACGCGGGGCTCGCGCCCGTCGTCCTGGTCGTGGACCCGCTGGGCGGCTCCTTCGACAACCCGCTGTGCATGGACTCCAGGCTCGGCAACGTCCAGACGTACCTCGCCGAGGACGTCCCGGACTGGGCCGCGGCCCACCTCCAGACCGCCACCGGCCGAGCGCACTGGGCGATCTCCGGCCTGTCCAACGGCGGCACCTGCTCCCTTCAGATGGCGGTGAACGCCCCCGACCGGTACGGCTCCTTCGTCGACATCTCCGGGCAGGACGAGCCGACGCTCGGCAGCCGCAAGAAGACCGTCGACGCGGCCTTCGGCGGGAACGAGGCGGCCTTCGCGAAGGTCAACCCGCTGGACGTGATGGCCCGCGAGTCGTTCCCCGACACCGCGGGGGTCTTCGTCGCCGGGACCGACGACTCGACGTACCGGCCGCAGGCGCTCACGGCGTACGCCGCGGCGAAGAAGGCCCGGATGAAGGCCGAGCTGATGCAGCTCCCCGGCGGCCACAGCTGGCAGGTGTGGCGCCCCGGCCTGCAGAAGAACCTCCCGTGGCTGGCCTCCCACACCGGCCTCACCCCCTGACGCGGCAGCGTCCCGGCCCGCCGTCGAGGCCCGCACCTGCCGCCTGACGCCCTGCCACATCCCCCCGCCCGCACCGCCGCACCACACCGCCGCGTTCCCCTGTCCGGCCCACAGGAATGCCCCGTTCGCTCGACAGGGATCGCGGTGCCCCCGCCCCGTACCTAGCGTTCACGGCATCGAGGTGCATATCAGGCGATAGCGGAAGAAGGTCCGCAGCTGCTCCTCGGGGACCCGGAGGAATCATCATGCGCGCGATACGCGTCGCCTCGGCCGCTCTGCTCACCGCCACCGCCCTGACCCTCACGGCCCCCACGGCGTCCGCCGCGGTGACGGGCGACGAGAACATCACGTCGTTCGGCTTCCGGGTCACCCCGTCCACGATCGCCGCGGGCGGGCAGGTCACGCTGAGCGTCGACGGCTGCGACAACACCACCAAGGTGACGTCCGGCGTCTTCGACGACGTGACCATCCCCAAGGGCCAGTCGTCGGCCACGGCCCACGTCTTCTGGGACGCCAAGCCGGGCGCGATGTACGAGGTGACGTTCACCTGCGGCCAGGAGTCGGGCACGACGGACCTCACCATCGCCGGCGGGGGCTCCAGCACCCACCCCACCCCGCACCACACCAGGGGTGTGAAGGCGGGCGTCGGCGGCAGTGCCGGCGGGTTCGACGCCCATCAGATCGCGGTGGGCGGAGCCCTCATCGCGGGTGTGCTCGGCACGGCGTACTACTGGACCCGGCGCCGCACCGGCGAGGGCGGGTCCTGACGCCTGACGCCTGACGCCTGACATCTGACGTCGGATGTCAGATGTCAGATGTCTGACAACGCAAGGCCGGCCCGGCGCGGAAGGGGACGCGCCGGGCCGGTCGGCCAGAGGGTGACCCGCGTGCGTCAGGCCTTGTTCTCCGCCCTGCGGCGCATCCAGAACACGCCGCCGCCGACCACGGCGGCCGCCACGAGCGCCCCGCCGATCGCCATGTCGGTGCTGGTCGCGCCGGACGTGGAGCTGCCGCCGAGGCCGCCGCGGACGCCGCCGTGGATGACCGTGAACGCGGACGGCCGGGTGAGCGGCTTGCCGTTGCAGGTGGCGGTGATGTCGTAGGCGCCCGGGTGGGCGCTGTGGTGGACGGTGACCGTCGCGCTGGACGTGCTGCCGCCGGGGATGGGGTTGAGGTTCGTCTTCGGGAAGGCGGGCGACTCCACGGTGCCGGGGGCCTCGCAGCTGTCGACGGTGACCGTCAGCTGGCCGCCCCGCGCGATCACGCTGGGCATGGCGACGATGTTGCTGGGACCCGCCCAGGCGGCGGCCGTCGGCGCGGCGAGCCCGACGACGGCGCCTGCGGCGACGAGGGCCGCGAGTGCACGGGAATTTCGCATGGTTCTCCTCCGCGGGAGACACCCCGAGGACTCTCATTCCCCGGTCGATCGGCGAGAGCGCCTCCCAGAAAGACCCTCAGATGCCGTGTGGGAAGGCGCATTTCGGGGATCGTCCGTCCTGGTGAGCCAACACGCCGACGCGTGTCCGCGCGGGCGGATATCACCGCAGGTCACGGACCGTCAGAAATTTCCTGTGGGCAGCGACTCGGATGGCGCAGGCCCCGTGGTGCCGCCACCCGTTCGCGCCCGCCCTTTCGCACGCCGCGCGCGCTGCACTTAGCGTTTTGCTACGCGCCACGGACGCGGCCGGAATGCCGCCTTGAAAGGGGACAGGGAATGTCGTCGCCCCAGCCGTTCGAGCAGCCTTCCGGAGAATGCGGGGAATTCGACGCGTTCGACGCGTTCGATGAGGAGCGGCCGCGCAAGCGCGCGCCCTGGGGCGTGATGGCCCTGGTGCTGCTCACCGGGCTCGCGCTGATCCGCAACGGCTCCGGGGAGTTCGACGTGGGCCCGCCGCAGCCCGCGTCGGCGGCCGCCGCGGACCGCGCGCCCGCCGCCGCACAGCGCGCCCCGACCCCCCTGACGTTCTCGCCCGCCGACCGCGTCCGCATCAAGGGGATCCGCGTGGACGCCCCCGTGATGGCGGTCGGCCTCGACCCGGAGGGCTGGGTGGACGCGCCGCCGCCGGACGACCCGAATCTGGCGGGCTGGTTCACGGGCGCCGTGTCGCCGGGCGAGAAGGGCACGGCCGTCGTCGTCGGCCACGTGGACAACCAGCGGGGGCCCGCCGTCTTCTACGGCCTGGGCTCGCTGAAGAAGGGCGACCGCGTGGAGGTCCTGCGCCAGGACCGGCGCACCGCCGTCTTCGAGATCTACGGCATCGAGGTCTTCGCGAAGAACGACTTCCCCGGCCAGCGCGTGTACGGCAACAGCGGCGTCCCCGAGCTGCGGGTCATCACGTGCGGCGGCGGCTTCTCCAAGCAGCGCGGGTACGACGGCAACGTGGTGGTGTTCGCCCGCCTGGTCGACGTGCGCTGACGCGGCGGCTCACACCCGGTAGCGGCTCGGCACCGTGAAGCGGTACCCGGCGTCCAGGAGCTCCGGCAGATAGCCGCTCAGGGCGTGCACGCTCTGGGTGCGGTCGCCGCCCGCGTCGTGCGAGAGGACGACCACGCCGGGGCCCGCGCCGTCCAGGACGCGCCGCACGATGGTGTCGGTGCCGGGCTCGCGCCAGTCCAGGGTGTCGACGGTCCAGGCGAGCGGCTCCATGCCGAGGTGGGCGCCCAGCTCGAAGGCGGCCCGGTTCCAGGCGCCGTAGGGCGCGCGGAACCACAGGGGCGGGGTGCCGACGGTGTCCTCGACGACCTCGCAGGTGCGCTCCATCTGGTCGCGGATCGCGGACCGCGTGAGGGCG
Source organism: Streptomyces sp. NPDC059003 (assembly GCF_042740445.1). NCBI lineage: Bacteria > Bacillati > Actinomycetota > Actinomycetes > Kitasatosporales > Streptomycetaceae > Streptomyces > Streptomyces sp. NPDC059003. The sequence goes on from NZ_JBHYJH010000081.1 coordinate 34,453, forward strand.
GGAAGCAGCGGATGGCTCCAGGTGTGGTTGCCGATGACGTGCCCGTCGTCGGCCATCTCGCGCAGCAGGTCCCGGTTGTCCGCGGCCATCTCGCCGCACACGAAGAACATCGCGCGGGTGTCGTACCGCCGCAGGGTGCGCAGGATGGCCGGGGTGTAGCGCGGGTCGGGCCCGTCGTCGAAGGTGAGGACCATGGAGCGGGTGCGGCCCGGCAGGCGCAGGATCGGCGCGCGGCGGACCGCGGGGCGGGCGGGCGCGGCGCGCGGGGGCCCGTATCCGGCCATGGGCTGGAGCCGGTACGCGGAGGGCTTGCGGGCGCGGGCGGCGGCCGGGGGGCCGCCGGCGGGCGCTCCGGTGGCGGCGGGGCGGACCGGGGCGCCGGCGCGCTCGGTGCCCACGCAGCCGGTGACCGCGGCGAGACCGACGACGGCGGCACCGCGCAGCAGAGCACGCCGCACCAAAGGCAGGTGATCGTCTTTCATGACTAATGCCTCGCATGGCCGAAGGCCCGCGTGGCTCAGCAACACTGGCGCGCCGCCCGAATGCACCCGATCAGCCCTCTGGGGGCGTCAACGGCGACGGACCAGGGGGAACGGCAGCGTCTCGCGGATGGTGAGGCCGGTGAGGAACATGACGAGGCGGTCGACGCCGATGCCGAGGCCGCCGGTGGGCGGCATCGCGTACTCCAGGGCGTCGAGGAAGTCCTCGTCGAGCTCCATCGCCTCGGGGTCGCCCCCCGCGGCCAGCAGGGACTGGGCGGTGAGGCGGCGGCGCTGCTCGACGGGGTCGGTCAACTCGCTGTAGGCGGTGCCGAGTTCGGTGCCGAAGGCGACGAGGTCCCAGCGTTCGGCGAGGCGTGGGTCGGCGCGGTGCTGGCGGGTGAGCGGGGAGACGTCGGTCGGGAAGTCCTTGTAGAAGGTGGGCAGCTGGGTCTTCTCCTCGACGAGCCGCTCGTACATCTCGAGGACGATGTCGCCGCGGCCGTCGTCGGCGGTGTACGGGACGTGCGCGCGGTCGCACAGCAGGTGCAGGCGCGCCAGCGGCGTGTCGGCGTCGACCTCGACGTCGAGGGCCTCGGAGATCGCCCCGTACACCGTCTTGACCGACCAGGGCCCGGAGATGTCGTGCTCGATGCCGTCCTTGCGGGCGACGGGCGCCCCGAACGCGGCGGTGGCGGCGCCCTGGATCAGCTCGCGGGTGAGGTCGAGCATGACGTCGTAGTCGGCGAAGGCCTGGTAGGCCTCCAGCATCGTGAACTCGGGGTTGTGCTTGTAGGAGACGCCTTCGTTGCGGAAGGTGCGGCCCATTTCGAAGACCTTCTCCAGGCCGCCGACGCACAGCCGCTTGAGGTACAGCTCGGGCGCGATGCGCAGATACAGGTCGAGGTCGTAGGCGTTGATGTGGGTGGTGAAGGGCCGGGCGTTGGCGCCGCCGTGGATCTGCTGGAGCATCGGGGTCTCGACCTCCAGGTAGCCGCGGTCGAGCAGGCCCTGGCGCAGGGCCTGGACGGCGGCGGAGCGGGCGCGGACGACGTCGCGGGCGTCGGGGCTCGCGACCAGGTCGAGATAGCGGCGGCGGACCTTGGCCTCGGGGTCGGCGAGGCCGCGGCGCTTGTCGGGCAGCGGGCGCAGGCACTTGCCGGTGAGCTGCCAGGCGGTGCCGAAGACGGTGAGCTGACCCTTGTCGGTGCGGCCGACCTCGCCGGTGGCGGTGACGTGGTCGCCGATGTCGGTGCCGGAGGTGAAGGCGCCCGGGACGTCGGCGCCCGAGCGGTCGCGGGTGAGGGTGAGCTGGAGGTCGCCGGACCAGTCGCGCAGGACGGCGAAGACGACGCCGCCGAAGTCGCGTACGAGCATGACGCGGCCCGCGACCGTGACCTGAGTGCCCGTCATGTCGGGCTTGACGTCGGCCAGTTGGTGGGTGCGTCGGGGGATGCCGACCGGGTAGGGGTCGATGCCGTCGGCGCGCAGGCGGTCCAGTTTGCGGTGGCGGATGCGGATCTGCTCGGGCAGCGCGTCGAGCGGGTCGCGGGCGGTGGTGTCCGCGTCGCCGAGGCCGAGCGCGGCGATGGAGGGCAGGCCTTCGGTGGTGGCGGGCTTGGTGACGTCCCGCGGCTTGTGGCCCTTGCCCCACAGCTTGCGCAGCGACGGCACGGAGACGAAGCCCTCGGCGATGCCGGACGCGAGGCTGATGCGGGCGAGGGAGCCGGTGTCGGCGTAGCAGATGAACCGCGGGTACCACTCGGGGTGGTACTTGGCGTTGGAGCGGTAGAGCGCCTCCAGCTGCCACCACTTGGAGAAGAAGAGCAGCAGCTTGCGCCAGAGCCGCAGGACCGGGCCCGCGCCGATGCGGGCGCCCTCCTCGAAGACGGACCGGAAGACGGCGAAGTTCAGCGAGACGCGGCGCACCCCGGACTTCGGGGCGACGGCGCACAGCTCGGCGACCATGAACTCCATGACGCCGTTGGGCGCGCTGCGGTCGCGGCGCATCAGGTCCAGGGAGATGCCGTCCCTGCCCCAGGGCACGAACGACAGGAGGGCGAGGAGCCGGCCGTCGGTGTCCAGGGCCTCGACGAGCAGGCAGTCGCCGTCCTCCGGATCGCCGAGCCGGTCCAGGGCCATGGAGAAGCCGCGCTCGGTCTCGGTGTCCCGCCAGGCGTCCGCCTTGTCGATGATCTCCTCCATCTCCTCGTCGGTGAGGGTGGAGTGGCGGCGGACCCGGGCGGTGGCGCCGGTGCGGCGGACCCGGTTCACGGCCTGGCGCGTGACGCGCATGTCCCGGCCGTCCAGGTCGAAGTCCGGCACGTGCAGGATGGCCTCGTCGCCGAGCTGGAGCGCGCCGAGCCCGGCGCGGGCGAACGCCGTCGCGCCGTCCTCGGACGCGCCCATGACGGCGGGCGCCCAGGCGTAGCGCCGGGCCACGTCGAGCCAGGCCGCGATGGCGTGCGGCCAGGCCTCGCGGTCGCCGACCGGGTCGCCGCTCGCCAGGCAGACGCCCGCCTCGACGCGGTAGGTCACGGCCGCCTTGCCGCTGGGCGAGAAGACGACGGCCTTGTCGCGCCGGGTGGCGAAGTAGCCGAGCGAGTCCTGGTCTCCGTAAGCCCCGAGGAGGGCGCGGATGCGGGGCTCCTCGTCGCCGTGCAGGGCCGCTTCCATGCGCTGGGAGCGGAACAGGGTCGCGGCGGCGTTCAGCAGGGCGAGGGCGCCGAACAGGCCGAGGAAGAAGTACAGCGGGCGCGGCGGTGAGCCGTCGAAGTAGTCGTGGCCGTGGATGAGCCCGCCGCACACCCGGTTGGCCGCCCACAGCAGGCGTTCGCCGCGCGGCAGCGTGCCGGGGAACAGCTCGACGAGCCCCCAGCCGAGCAGGATCGCGAGGGCGAGGCCCGCCGCGAGCACGGCGACGGCCCGCCACAGGGCGCCGCGGCGCGAGTCGGCGGAGAACTCGCCGCGGGCCAGGACCAGCAGGAGCAGGGCCACGCCGCAGACGACGAAGGACGGCAGGGACTCGCCCCAGTAGCCGAGGGCGAGGCCGAGCACGTCGAAGGCGAGGAGCAGGCCCAGGTAGACGACGACGAGCCACCAGGCGACCTTCTTGCGGGCCGCGGTGGCCGCGGCGAGCAGGAACAGGAAGACGGCGTAGGCGAGGTTCGGGCTGACCGGCACGGTCAGCTGGTCGAGGAAGCGGATCACGGGCCGCAGCAGGCGCCGCAGCGGTGCGATCACGGCGAGGACCGCGCAGAAGAGCCCGAGGGTGCCGAAGAACGCGGCGAACACCTCGGGGATCCGGCCGAGGCCGGTCACGCGGAGGCCGCCCCGGCGTGCGCGGTCCGCCGCGCCCGGGTCCTGCACGCTGGCACTCATGGTCACGACTGTAAGAACAGGCGGGGCGCGCCGCCCGTCGAGCGGCGGCGCGCGGGGCCCGGTACGGCCCAGTACGGCTGGCCCTGTACGGCTCTGTACGGCTCTGTACGGCCCCTGCGAGGCCGCCGGGCCGTGGAACCAGGTCCTCCGATAGCCTCGGAACCGTGACCGAAGAGCCCGCTCAGCAGCCGTCCCAGCAGTTCGAACGGGGCACCGACGGCCCCAAGGTGATCGTCGTCGGAGTCGACGGCTCGGATTCCTCGCTCCGCGCTGCGGCATATGCCGCCGGCCTGGCCCGGCGGCAGCGGGCGCTGCTCGCCCTCGTCTACGTCCAGCCGGTCCTCGCGGCGGGTGCCGCGCTCGGGGCGCCGGTCGCGGAGACCACCGACGAGATCGCCGAGGGCCTGATCGCCGAGATCCGGGACGCGACGGAGCGGGTGAAGGACATCTTCGACGTGCGCTGGGAGTTCCACACCTTCCGCGGCGACCCCTACAACGGCCTGGTCACCGCCGCCGACGAGCTCACGGCGGACGCCGTGGTGGTGGGCGCGTCCGAGCAGGCGGGCCACCGCATCATCGGCTCCGTGGCGGTGCGTCTGGTCAAGGCGGGCCGCTGGCCCGTCACGGTCGTGCCGTAACACAGGTGGCGCGTGGCTCCTTCCGCGCCCCCGCCGCCTGGGCCATCATGATCCGCCAGCAGCCGACCGCCGCCAGCGAAGGGTGAGGCCCATGGCCGGACTACGGATGGGGCAGGGCGTCCTGCGCCGCAAGCCCATCGAGCACATCGAGGAGACCGAGGCGGGCGGCGAGGGCACCCGGCTCACCCGCTCACTCGGCCTCTGGCAGCTCACCGCGATCGGCGTCGGCGGGATCATCGGCGCCGGGATCTTCACGCTCGCGGGCACCGTCGCCAACGAGAAGGCGGGACCCGCCGTCCTGATCTCGTTCCTGATCGCGGGCGTCGCGAGCGCCGCGGCGGCGTTCTCGTACGCCGAGTTCGCGGGCCTGATCCCGAAGGCGGGCTCGGCCTACACCTACGGCTACGCGGTGCTCGGGGAGCTCGCGGGCTGGTTCATCGGCTGGGACCTGCTCCTGGAGTACACGGCGATCGTGGCGGTGGTCGCGATCGGCATCTCCGGCTACTTCAACTTCCTCCTCAACGAGATGGGCGCGGAGCTGCCCACCTGGATGCTGGGCGCGCCGGGCACCGGCGACGGCCACAAGGTCGACCTGTTCGCCGCGGTCCTGTGCCTGTTCATCGCGTACATGCTGACCCTCGGCATCAAGAACGCGGCGCGCTTCGAGATGGTCGTCGTCGTCCTGAAGGTCCTCGTCGTCCTCCTCGTCATCGGCGTCGGCTTCTTCCACGTCGAGACGGGCAACTACGAGCCGTTCTTCCCGTTCGGGGTCAGCGGCGCCTTCACGGGCGCGGCCACGGTGTTCTTCGCGGTGTTCGGGTACGACGCCATGTCCACCGCGGCCGAGGAGTCCAAGGACGCCCAGCGCCACATGCCGAAGGCGATCCTGTACTCGCTGGCCATCTCGATGGTCCTGTACGTGCTCGCCTGCCTGGTCCTGACGGGCATGCAGGACTACAAGGACATCGACCCGGAGAGCGGCTTCTCCTCGGCGTTCAAGGCGGTGGGGCTCAGCGGGCTCGCGGACGTCATCGCGGTCGGCGCGATCATCGGCATCCTCACGGTGATGTTCACGTTCATGCTGGGCTGCACGCGCGTGTGGTTCTCGATGAGCCGCGACGGCCTGCTGCCGAAGTGGTTCGCGAAGACGCATCCGACGCGGCACGTGCCGACGCGCGTGACCTGGATCGTCGGTGTCGCGTCGGCCGCGATCGCCGGGTTCCTGCCGATCGGCGAGGCGGCCGAGCTCACCAACATCGGCATCCTGCTCGCCTTCGTCGTGGTGTGCGTCGCGGTGATCGTGCTCCGCTACAAGCGCCCCGACCTGCCGCGCACGTTCCGCTGCCCCGGCATGCCGGTGGTGCCCGCGCTCGGCGTCGTCTTCTCGATCTGGCTCATCACGTTCCTGGAGTGGCAGACCTGGGTCCGCTTCGCCGTGTGGTTCGTGGTGGGCCTCGGCGTGTACTTCGCGTACTCGTACCGGAAGTCGGAGCTGGCGAAGGTGCCGGGGCCCGAGTAGGACGACGGCTACTCCCCCATCACCAGGCCGTCCTTCGCGGCGCCCCGGCTGAGGACGACGCGGCGGATGCGGTCGCGTACGTCCCGTACGTCGGCGCCGCGGCCGAGTGCCGCGTTGAGGTTGACGACGCGGCCCGCGTCCGTGTCGAACCAGTGCGGGACGAACTCGGCCTTCGTCACCTCCCAGCGGCCGCCGGGCTTTTCCGGCGACGTGAAGGTGAAGCGGCCGACGGTGCCCTGGTTGCCGCGCGGGTCGTGGGCGCCGGAGTGATTGATCATGTCACCGGCGATCTGGTCGCCCATGCCGTAGATGATCCAGGTGCCGTTGACCTTCTCGTACGCCTGCGGGACGTGGGCGTGAGTGCCGAGGATGAGGTCGACGTCGGGGCGCCCGTTGGTGCGCGATGCGGTCAACTGGCGCCCCAGGGTGCGCTGTTGGCGGTCCGGGGCGTCCTGCCACTCGGTGCCCCAGTGCAGCGAGACCACCACCACGTCGGCGCCCGCCTTCCGGGCGGCCCGCGCGTCGGCGAGGATGCGCCCGCGGTCGATGAGGTTCACCGACCAGGGCTTGCCCTTCGGCAGCGGGATGTCGTTGGTGCCGTACGTGTACGCGAGCTGGGCGACCTTCGCGCCGTTCGCGCGCAGCCACGCGGGCGAGCGGCCCTCGACGGCGGTGCGCCCCGAACCGGCGTGCCGGACACCGGCCTTGTCGAGCGCGGCGAGGGTGCGGGAGATCCCGTCCGCGCCGTCGTCGAGGGTGTGGTTGGAGGCCGTCGAGCAGGCGTCGTAGCCGGTCGCCCTGAGCGCGCGGGCCACGTGCGGGGGCGACTTGAACGTGGGGTAGCCGGTGTAGTCGCCGTTCGCGCCGTACACGGTCTCCATGTGACAGATCGCCAGGTCCGCCTTGGCGACCACGGGCCGGGCGCCCGCCAGCATCGGGCCGAAGTCGTAGCCGTCGCCGCCCGCGTCCGCCTGGGCCTTGCGGATGATCGAGGCGTGCGGCAGGACGTCGCCGGACGCGGCGAGCGTGAAGGTGCGGGCGGCGCCCTTGCTGCCGCCGGCGGCGGACAGGGCGGGCGCCGGATGCCTGGACGCCTGGCCCCGCTCCGGCTTCTTCTCCTCCCTCTGGACCTCCCGTCCGGGGGGCTGCTGCGCGGCGCAGGCCGTGGTGGCCCCGGCGAGGGCGGCCGCGAGGAGGATCAGGGCCTGCCGCGTACGGCGGGTGGGCCTCGTGGGACGGGTGGGCCGGGTGCGCTGAGTCATCGTCCAGACTTTCCCTATAGGGAGAAAATACGTAAATCGATCCACATATGGACGGAAGGGCGAGTCAAGCAGCAATGCCGTACACGTCGCCCGAACAGACCAAAACTCAGCGTGATGTGACCCGAAAAACACAGGCCCGCCGACCTGCGCCGAAACCGGCACGCGGGTCAAGGCTCGGTAAAGCGCCTTGCTCAGCACCCCCGTTGGGTAATCGGCTGTCCTCATCCGTGTTCCGGGTGGGGGGCCAGAATCCGGTGACGGGTCCACGGAGCAGAGGAAGGCGGAGCGTGATGCTGTACGAGAGCACGGACGGCACCGGTGGCCCCGGAGGCGACGAACTGACGGTGCCGATGGCGTGGTTGTACGCCGAGTACATCGCGGACGAGTTGCTGCGCACCGGCGATCTGATGCCGCCCACGTCCTTCGAGTACCGGGCGGGGCGCGACGCGCTCGCGCTGACGATCTTCCTGTCGGACACGCGCGGCGAGCTGTCGGGCATCCGCGTGGTGTCCCAGCTGGAGACGTGGCTGTCCCTGACGGCCCATGACAGGGCGTGGCAGGACTGGGTCCACGAGCGCATGGACGGCCGCACCGCGGACGCGATGGCCGCGCGCGGCCCCGCGCCCGACCTGGTCCTCGCCGAGGCGGCCTGGCGCTGGCTCCAGGAGACCGAGCTCCTGGCGCCGGACCTCGACGCGGTGCCCGGCGGGGGGCCGGGGCCCGGCGAGGACGACGTGCCGAAGGTGTGGACACCGGCGTGGCAACTGGGGCTTCCGCTGGGGCACCTGGCCATCCAGCTGTTCTGAGGTCCCGTTTGGCGGCGCGGGGACGCGGCCGTGGCCGCCCTGCCGGGTGGCCGATTGAGTGATTCGGTGGCCGATTGCGTACGGGAGGGCACGGAGCACCCCCACCGACAAGGAACGCCATGAGGTCCCTGGAGCGGCATCGTGACGCCGGAGCCTACGCGCTCGGCGTCCTCGACGACGCGGACGCCTTCCGCTTCGAGGACCACCTCATGGACTGCGCTCGGTGCCGGGCCCGCCTCGACGAACTCGACCTGCCCGTACGCCTTCTCCGGTCGTACGGGCCCGCGCCGGCCCCCCTCACGGCGCCGGACCCCCGGCTGCTCGACCGCCTCGTCGACGTGGCCGGGCGGGCGCGACGGGTCCGGCGCAGGCGGTGGGTCGGCGCCGTCGTGGCGGGGGTCGTTCTCGCCGTCGCCGGGCCGACGGCGGCCGTCCTGACCTCGGGCGGGCCCGAGCGGGTCGCTGCGAGCGGCGTGCGCGGTGAGGTGTCGGCCGTCCTCACCGCGCGGGGGCGGTCCTGGGGCACCGAGGTCGGCCTGCGCGTGCGGGATCTGGCGGGGCCCCGCACGTGCCGGCTCGTCGCTGTCGGGGTCGACGGCTCCGAGGAGACCGTGACGACGTGGCGGGCGGTGGGGCGGGTGGTGAACACGGTCGGCAGCACGGGGCTCCGTCCGGAGGGGGTGGCGCGCTACGAAATCCGCACCCTCGACGGCGCCCGCCTCCTCACCCTCCCCCCACCCCACCGACCGGGGTAACCCCGGCACAGGGGACCGGGGTTGCCCCTCCCCCTGCGCACAGCCCCCGCCGCTACCGCGGCGGCGACTTCCCGCCCGCCCACCCAGTACCTACCGCCC